>NZ_LSIW01000146.1:0-36720 GCF_001556435.1 Streptococcus sp. CCH5-D3 | reverse complement strand
CAGAATACCGTGGTTTGAAATCATTCTACAACTTGAAAAAATAAAACGTTGATTTAACAACGTTTCTGAGGGCTCTAGGTTTAACCTAGAGTTCTTTTTTTCTACCCAAGGGGCAAGGAAGGGGCAAGATTATTCGTAATGATATTATCTAAAACATTGACCGCTTGATCTTTCATATTTCTTGTGACATGGGTATAGATGCTAGTAGTGACTTCCGAATCTGCATGACCCACCCTGTCCATGATAGTTTTTAGTGGCACGTTGTTTTCAGCTAGTATGCTTATCGTGGTATGTCTGAAGATGTGAGGGGATAGGTGCTTGTCGATAGGTGTTTCCAGTCTGGCATTAGCTCGCTGGAGTGATGCACTAAGGATTGTACTGTGGATAGGCTTGCCAGTGTTGGTCGTGAAGATTTTATCGCTACGATACCAATCTGGATTGGTTGTTTCGCTTAACTCTTTCAATTCCAGTATCTGGTCAACGATTTCCATTTCTCGATTAGTGAGATAGGTGGTCCGATAGCTAGCGACGGTTTTCGTTCCTTCGTTTTCTGGGATGTATCTGTTGAAAGAGGTGTGTATATCCAAAGAACGTGTCTCTTTGTGGTAATCTGAAACAGTCAGCCCAGCCAGTTCACCAATTCGACAACCGTTTAGGAGCATAAACTCACACGCTAGAGCATATCTCAGTGTTATGTCCTTTCGGTAGAGTTCTTTCAGTAATCGACTGTATTCGTCTGGTTCTAAGTATTTATTCTTGGCAGCTTGTTGTTTCTCAAGTTTATTGGTCTTCTTTGGTAATCGTGCCTTCCTCGATGGGTTATCAGTTATAAGTTGTTGATCCATAGCATAATCGAAAAATGTATTTAGTACAGTCTTAGCACGATATTTCTGTGAATCTGTCCAGTCTGCGGTGTCTAGTAAGGATTGGACAAGTCTGACATTGATATTTGATAGGATTGTTCCTTGTTCGATAGCGTCAGATATTCGTTTAACGGATGCTGCAAGGCTCTTGATTGAGCTTAACTTAATCTGCTTTTGGTGAAACTCCCACCATTCGTTAAAGGCACTATGGAATGATACGTTAGTAGTGCTTGATGATTCTATTTTCTGGGCTATCTTATCATCCAATAAGCGTTGAGCCTCTTTCTTTGCTCGGTTTGACCCACTGTTAAGCGTTACAGATACCCGTTTCCATTTTTCAGTGTAAGTGTCCTTGTATCTTTCGAAATATTTATATTTTCCGTTTGGTAATTCTTCTACCCACATTGTCAGATCTCCTTAATTTTGGTAAAATGGGTACAGAAAAAAGAAAACACAACCTTATTGGTTTGTTTTACTGTTAGTGTGTTTTCTGTTTTTCTGTGATGCCTAGCTCTACACTCTAAGTTTGGCGACGGTGAGTGTAGGGCTTTTTTTTATTGTGATAATAATTTAGCTTTCTGTGCTTGAAATTCTTCCTCAGTAAGTACGCCGTTATCAACTAATGATTTTAACTTAATCAATTCGTCAGCAATTAGATTCTGCGATAGTGGCTGACTGTTCTGGCTCACTTCTATTTGTGGTCTATATAGACTTTGTTTGTATGCTTCTGACGCACGTTTAATCTTATCAGATAGGACTGGGACAGCAATCTTCGGGATGTTCTTGATATGTGCCCAAGATGCCCCGTTCATCACCGAGATTTCACCTAAGAGAACCCCACTTTTAGACGATACGCCATTGACCATATCAAGAGGGATTTCAGAAGTTTGGACACCGTAAATCATGCCTTTATCAACAAACATAATGCGTTTTTGAGTTAAAACGATTAAGACAGTGTTGCCGTCATACATTCCGGATGCTGCATACTGGATAACCTCATCGTCTGATAGCAATTGCGGCAGGTAGTTGACCTCTTTTCGAGTACCAAACATCTTAGGGACGCCCGCTTGCATTAATTGGGTTTGAACTGTTAATAAATTCATAGCGTTACCTCATCATTTTCAAATATTCATTTTTTACAAAGGTCTCATCACAAATCGTGGTGAGATTATACTTTTCCATAAAGTGTAAGTAATTAAAATCATCAAGATTTTCATTTTTCAACAATTCATGGATCATAGTCCTATTTGCTTGAGCTTCAAACTTCTCCCGTAACCGCTCATAGTCTTTAGAGTTATGTTCTAAGTGCCCTAATTCGTGCAGAATAACCTTCAAACGTATTTCTGGGGCTAAATCCTCATTGATATAAACCACCCTGTTTATTGGGTCGAGAAAGCCGTTTCGTGGCCACTCGTTAGAGCTAAACTCGCAGATAGAGACATTGAACTGCTCAAGCAATTCTTTCTCCATACGTTTATTTCTCCTTGCTACTCATATAGCCGGCAATTATGCCCCGAATGGCACGTTTATCTTCCTCTGTAAGAGGTTTACCGTCAAACATCATGGCGTTGGCTATGATTTCATCAATGTCATGGGAGCTAGGTTGTTGTTCCTCGGTGTTTTCTGGACCGTCTCCAAAAAGAATGTAATCCGTAGAAGTTCCTAAAACTTGTGCTAATTTTACAATCTTTGTCCCCGTTGGAATACTAGCACCGCTTTCCCACTTTGAAATAGTTGAGTCAGACTTATACCCTAACATTTTCGCTAATTCAAGTTGACTAATGCCCTTGCTAGCTCTCAAACTTTCAATTCTGCTTCCTCTTTGCTTATTCAAATCCATATCTTTCTCCTTGCTGCTTATATTAATATTATATAGTAGACTTTCCTAACTTTCAAGTTGTTTTATAAAAAAACTAAAAAAACTTGAAAAAAAATCAACAAAACTGTTGACATTGAATTAAATTCAAGTTACAATATGTTTGTAAGTTAGTTAGAGAGGAGGAACAAAATGACAAAAATAGTTCCAAAGATTACAATCAAAGAACTTCGAGCCCGTCATAATATGACACAAGAAGAATTCGCTAAAAGCGTTGGTACTACAGCTCAAACGGTCAGCGCTTGGGAGAAGAACGTGCTTTCTATTTCTCCTAAGAACATGGTAACCATTTGTAATAAATACCACATTCAATCGTCTGATTTGTACGGTATCTGATATTTTTTTACAGTAAAACTTGAATTTAATTCAAGTTAAGAATTAAGGAAGGAGCGATCAGTGAACGAATTAATTAATGTAACGTTAAACGAAAACAATGAGCCTATCATTAGTGCGAGACAACTTCACAAAACATTAGAAGTAAAAACTCGATTCAGTCAGTGGGTTGAACAAAACTTCAAAATGTTTAAAGAGAACGAAGATTTTACAAGTGTAGTTGGAACTACGCTTGTAAATAACGGCGCCGTTCGTGAACTGCAAGACTATGCTGTTACAATCCGAATGGCTGAACATCTAGCTATGATGTCGAAAACAAATAAAGGTCATGAAGTTAGAGAATACTTCATCCAAGTTGAGAAAGACTTCAATAGCCCAGAGAAAATCATGGCTAGGGCATTGCTAATGGCTGATAAGAAAGTCCATAAACTAGAAGCACAGATTGAAGCTGACCGTCCTAAGGTGTTATTTGCTGACGCTGTCAGTGCTAGCAAGTCATCTTGTCTAATCGGAGAATTGGCTAAAATCCTGAAACAGAACGGGATTGATATTGGTCAAAACAAGCTCTTTCAGTGGCTACGCTCTAACGGTTATCTAATTAGTCGCCGTGGGGATTCTTGGAATCAACCAACGCAAAAGAGCATGGACTTAAAGCTGTTTGAGTTGAAAAAGACAAATATCAACCACGCTGACGGACATACAACTACCAACACGACAACTAAGGTTACTGGCAAGGGTCAACAGTATTTCATTAACAAGTTTCTTAATCAAGAACGCTTAACAGTTTAGATCAGAAAGGACTACCAATGGAAATCACATATAAACCAGTCGGTATCAACGAGACGGCTGAGTGGGGAGACTACGACCACCTCATGCAGCGGTGGGAAGGTCTAGGGAAGTCGATGGCAAAGAACCTCATTCGAGAAATGAGGGACAACAAAGACTTTCGAGACTACGTATTCAATCCAACACACAAACTGGTTTTTATCAACTATGAGGGTTTTAAGTCCTTCATCGAATGGAAAACCAGAAACAGATTCAAATAACATTAACACCCTAGCCGTAACAGTGAGCTAGCGGGGCAACAATTCAGTTGAAACGTAAGCAATACCATTAGATGATTTGATTTTATAAGAACTCCTAAAAATAAATAGGATCGAAAGTCCTCGCTAGTTCTCTAGTGCGGTTAGGGAATAAAAAAGGCCAACCACTGCCAGAAAGGAGCATAACTGAATGAAGTATATCTTTCACTAACACGGAAGAAAATTACACGAAAATGAATAACAAGTTCTTACAAGATACTAGCTTGAGTTTACAAGCTAAAGGCTTACTTGCTGAAATCTTGATAAATAAAAGTGATTGGCGGGTTTATCTGTCAGAGCTTGAAAAGAGGTCAACCAACGGGAAAAGTTCGCATCGTACAGCGTTTGAAGAATTGAAACGCAAACGTTATGTCGTGGTTTTTCGTAAAAGTAAGGGATATAAAAAAGGTTTTGAAATGGTTGTCTGCGCATCAGACATACCCATGACAGACGAGTTTATAGAATACCTTGACAAAAAGTTATCCACAGAGTTATCCACAGGTAGCCTTAAAAATTCATAGTTCGATAATTGGAATTTCCATTTAATCAAACGATGATAATTCGTAAGTTAGAAAATTCATATTACGAAAAAATCAAACGATGATAATTCATAGGTTAGAAAATCGGACACTAACAATAACTAATATATAAACAATAACTAATATATAACAATATGGTGCTACGCACACTAACCAACAACAATCTAGAGCCTACCGGCACTAACTAACAATAATAACTAATAGATAACTATACAGTAATCATAGTTAGAAGAATAAGAGAGGTAAAAAATCATGAAAAAACTATTTGGATGGATTTGGAGCAAAAAGCAAAATGAAGTAGAAGTCTTCGAGGTAAGACCATATCGCATGATTGACGAAAAGGTACGAGAGTTTAACGCTGACCACGGCTTGCCATTAGATCAATTAGTGGGGTAACTCATGAAGCTATTAAAGAAATTGCTAACCAGAAAGAAGCCCAAGCAGCAAGAGCCGTTCTTTGAATGGGTTGAAACCCCAGAGGAAAAGCAAGAACGACTCAAGAACAAGTACACAAAATAATGTCAATCTTTCAGCGTGCAGCCACGGCCTCATCGTGGAGTGTAACTTATACTAATTTTTCCCAAAAAAACTTTACTAAATAAATCTTTTTCCTATCTTCCCCAAAAAAGTCTAATAAAACATTGAAAAACATGACGCGGTGGGGCGATGGGTGCACGTTGAGAGCACTAAAAAAAGCATGGGTTAGGGCCCATGCAAGAAAAATACACCAAGGAGATTATACCATGAAATCTTTTAACACTCAAACAACTTCAAAACCTAGCTACGTTAAAACTAAAGCCTATGGCCTTTGTGGCACATTGGCGCTAGCTACAGCTCTATTGATTGGAGCTGGCACAGTATCAGCGGACGAAACTGCTCAACCAGTGGTGGGCGCACAACCAACTGCCGCTAATGTCTATACGGCTGACAATGCCGGGAATGTTACGGTGACACCTAGCGAAACAGTGGCACCAGTGGAAACACCAAAAGCGTTAGCACCAGCACCGGTAGAATCTCAACCGATTGCAGAAACACCAGCAACAACTACAGAAGTAGCTCAACCAGCTGAAACACCAGCTGCGCCTACTACAGTGACTAAAACGGGCGACACTATCAACGTTGAGAATCCAAACGTTGAGGTGACTTTCCCTAATGGCAACGGAAAGTATAACCCATTCGAAGTTGAGTATAAGGATATTCAAATTCCAGATGACGTGCAAGTTAACGAGGGTGACAAAGTTACCCTTACACTTCCTAAAGAGGTGACATTCCAAACTGATTATGACTTCGACGTTTACAATCCCAACAAAGAAGTTATCGGACATGCTGCTACCAACTTGAAAGCTGGGAACGTGGTTACTACGTTTAACAACTACTTCCAAAACAATCCACTTAACAAGCGCATGAGTTTGAAGCTTGATGCAAGCTGGACAGATAAAGTTGTCCCAGGAAAGCCAGTAAATATCAACTTTAATGGTACTGTTGTGACTGTAAATGTTGGTTCGGAGCAAGTAATCGGCAAAGATGAATTGATTGCAAAATGGGGATTTCAAGACAAAGAAGACCCTACTGTGATTAATTGGACAGCCCGTGTTAACTATGCCAAACGTGCGTTAAACTATGTAACAATCATTGATGAAATGTCAGAAAACCAAAAGCTGGTTGATAACTACTTTGAAATTAAAAACATTGAAAGTGTTGATCCTTGGGTCGACAAAGGTTCAGCTATGGACTTAGTTAAGTCTATCTCAAAATCTGAGCATGGCTTTGAAATCAAAATGGACCGTTTAGACCGCATGGTTTACTTGTACTACAAGACTAAGCTTGTAAATGCTGTTAAGGACTCAACTAACCCTACAAATAAAATTGAGCTTAAAGCTGAAAATGATGGTGCCGTTTCATATCAGAAGATTCAATTAGTAGGTGGTAAAGGTGATGCGTCTGGTGAGAATAAGCCAGAACCAACGTTTGAGGTGCCACACGATGCACCTAAGTACGAAAAACCGGAATTTAAAGGCGGCATCCCCGGAATCCCAGAGGTGCGAGAATTGCCGCCATTTGAAGGTGGAGTAATTCCGAATGATGCCCCTATCTTGGACTTGCCAGAGCTTGAAATTCCAGTAGAGCCAGAAAAACCTAGCACACCGAAAGAGGTGCCAAGCAAGCCAGTAGAAGTGCCAAAAGAAAAAGTGGCACAACCTGCCACAGTATCTTATAACTTCGCACCAACAAGCAAAGAGACACCTAAAACGACCGTTTACGGTGGTACTCTTCCGAACACTGGTGAAAAAGAAGGCATCGCTAGCACTTTAGGGTTGGTAGTAATCGCAGCAGGTATTACTGGACTTACTCTTGGATTTAAAAAACGTAACGAAGAAAAAGGGGAATAATCATGAAAGAAAACAATAAAAACATCGTACTCTACAGCGCTAAAAAGAATGGCTTTCTTGCGAGCTATAAAGACAAAGGGAGCATAGCGTTTACAGCGACTTTTGATCCCCGACTTTGGAAAGCGCTACAGCTACCAATCGAACCATACGAAAAACAAAAAGCTGGCATTGACAAGCTTGCTGAAGTGTTTGACTGCGAAGTGCTTATCGTAGAAGCTGAATACAACGTAACTAAACTTGACGGCTCGGACTTTGAACGCACGGAGCGTGAAGAATCCATGGAGGATAGGATTGGAGCACTCCTAAACTTATTGACGAACTAACAGAACATGAAGTGGTGGGAGGGTAGGCATTAAACATGGAACAAGAAACTTATGAAGTCGAGAACCGTTGGCGGAACAAGTACATGAATTTAGGTCGAGAGTTGGGGGAGATTATCAATAGTCAGCAAGACAGAATTTTGTCGCTAGCTCAAGAAAACACCAAGCTCAAAAGAGAGCTTTGGCACCTAAAAAAGTCAAAGGGTAAGAAATGGCTCTAAAATCGCTTGTAACCGCCCTAAATAATTTAGTAACACAATTACACTAGAGAAACGGCAAATAACCCCCAAAATTTGAGAATTAGGGGTATTTAAAAAGGACATGACATGGAAGAAATGACATTTACAGAGTTGCAACAACGAATGCAGCTTAAAAAAAAGAAAGAAGGGACTGCCAAGTACGCTTCGAGGCACGCCGAAGACATTTACAACGTTTTTAAAAGTTTGAAATCAAATTGGAGCGTTGTAGTCAACTATGATCTAGTCGAATTTTCTGGCAAGACTTTTATCAAGGCTATTGCAACGGCATCTAACCGAGAGGAAAAAGAGCAAGCGGTAGCATTTGCAGAGCTGTCTCCTGTGCCGATTTTGAAAACCCGCAACGGAGACTTAAAACAAATGAATGAACCGCAGTGGGTAGGAGCCGTACAATCATACGCTGGGAAGTACGCCTTGCAAGCACTATTTGCAATTGGTGAGGAAGATGTGGACCACTTCGAAGTGGCCGAAGAGAGTTTGAGACCAAACCAACCTCACAACCCTCAACCACATCAAAATCAACAACCGCAACAAGCACGCTACGAGTCAAGAAGCAATCAACAACCTAACTTCATTAGCAATGAACAACATGACCTTATCATGCAACAAATCAATGAGCTAGCACTAATTACTGGTCAAGCAACCGAAACAGTAGCTAATTACTACTTGAAGAAGTACAAGCTCAATGACTTCCATGAGTTGCTAGTAGCAGGTTTTAACGTGGTATCTAACGACATTCAAACACAAATTAACAATCGAAAGGGATAAGACATGAAGGACGTAACGAACAACGCAACAAACAATTTCTTGGAAACAATCGAGCCGGTATATACGCCGGGAACAATAAATTTTGATTTTGAAGCATTTGACAAAGCTATCCAAGCGGCAGTAAGCGAGTTGTCAGACGAGCAACTGGACCAACTTGAATATAGCGATATCAAGAAAGAAATTACCCGCTATAAAGGTCTCGATGACAAGCTAGATGCAAAACGCAAAGAGATTTCAAAAATCTATAAGAACCCGCTCACAGAATTTGAGGGCAATTTGAAGAAATCACGCAAGCCATTGCAAGATTTGGTTGACAAGCTGCGTGCAAAACGTGATGAAATCGACAATCACCAAGCAATGCTCCGAGTTGACCACGTTAGATCAGTATTTGAAGAGAAGTGCGAGCTTGCTGGATTGGATAAGGACACATTTAAAGACAAATACGACGGCTATTCTTTGAAGAAGTATTTCAAAGACAAGAAGATGGAACTCAAAAAAGAGACTATCGAAGAAATCGACGCATTGGTTTTGGCTGAGTATGACCGACTTGAGGAATACAAGGCTAACGTTGCCATGATTGAGGAACAAGCCCTTGATTATGAGTTGCCAGCGGAACCATACACTAGAGCTTTGAACAATGATACACCTCTAGTTGAAATCCTCAAGCAAATGAAAAAGGACCGTGATGCAGCTATTGAACGCAAGCAGCAAGCAGAAGCCAAACAAAAAGCAGAAGCGGCACGTCTAGCCGAGATTGAAGCAATGGCCCAACAGTCAGCTAACGAGGAAATCAAAGCGGTCAACGCTGAAACTGGTGAGGTTATCGAAGACGCTAAACCCGTTGAGGAAGTACCTAGCAAGCCCGCTGAACCTTACAAGGTCAATCTTGCTCTTACTTTCCACGGCGGTGAGAATCAATGGCATCAATTTGCTAAGTTGCTTGATGATAACTTTGTAAATTATGAAATTCTAGGAGAAAAATTATGTTAAATTCGGTCTGCCTTGTAGGAAGAACAACCAAAGACCCAGAGCTACGCTACACGCCCAGCAATGTCGCAGTAGCTACATTCAGCCTAGCTGTTAACCGCAATTTCAAGGATGCTAACGGTGAGCGTGAAACAGACTTTATCAACTGTGTTATCTGGCGTCAGCAAGCTGAGAATTTGGCTAACTGGGCTAAAAAAGGCGCTTTGATTGGTATTACTGGGCGCATTCAGACTCGTAGCTATGAAAATCAGCAAGGTCAACGAGTGTATGTCACTGAGGTAGTCGCTGAGAACTTCCAAATGTTGGAGAGCCGTGCAGCGCGTGAAGGTAGTAATGCTAATCAAGGCAATACATCGGGAGCGTTTGGCAATGACAACGGCTATGCAGGGCCTTACGGGCAACAAGCACCACAACAGCAAGGGCCAAACTTTGCAAGAGATAACAGCCCATACGGGAACAGTAACCCAATGGATATCACGGATGATATGCTGCCATTCTGAGGTGAAGCATGAGACTAGAATTTCTATTACAGAGGTCAAAAGCTAAACCTGCACAAAATCTAGTTATCAACAGTAACGACAGATTTCACTATCAAGCAGAGGGGCGAATGGTCAAACGGCTACGGCTAATAGCAAGGGCAGAAGCTGGACTAAACATTACACCAGTGTATAGCCCAGATAAGCCTTGTACGGTAGCTGTAACAGTCTATGCACCAACCAGACGAAGATTAGACCCACCGAACCTATACCCTACCGTTAAAGCCCTTATAGACGGGTTAACAGACGCTAATTTATGGCCGGACGACAATCACGAAGTTATCAAAATGATGTCGTTTCAGTATGGCGGGCTAAGTGGTGAGTCTGGGAAATTTAAGATTGTGTTAGACATTGAGGAAACGTGAAATGAACAGTAGATACAAAGACAAGCTAGTCGGTGTATACGCTCCGAGCAGTCACGGACACACAAGCGTATTAGGCCAAACGCAAGAGTTCTCGAAGTGGTTCTGGGCTAATCACGAAGATATGGAATACATCAGCGCTAAGTTGAGTATCAATGCAAAGAAACTCAATCGTATTCTAACGCTGGAGCAGTTGCCGGACGAAGAACTATTAAGAAAGATGGTCGAGTTATGCGCTGGTTAAGGCGATTTATAGCACAGAATCCGGCTAAGGTGTTCAGAGACGAGCCGGGAACGATGATAAAAAAAGGAGTTAAAAAAACTATGACAAATATTAAACTGCAAAATCCATACATGGATGAAACCATCAAGGTGAAAGAAAATCTCAAACGCATTCTGGACATGTTGGAATGGCTCGAGGTAGGCAATATACAATGTCTTCAGTTACAGCAGCTTGAACCAGAAAAAAGGGTGATTACTATCAGCCCTAAGAATTTTGCAAAGATTGATTATTACGAGGCGGAGGAAGTAGATGATGAAATATAAAGTTATCGTCTGTTACGACAACATGGAAGATAGTGAGCATGTCTTCCATACGAAAAATGAAGCAATCAACGAAATGCACCGATTGGGATTGAAATATCGTAATTAAAGAATGTATACAGTGGAAATGCAAGAGGTGGAATAGGTGGATTTATTAGAGTTAAAAAAAGCAGAAGAAATTAGACAACAGATCGAAGAATTGGAAAAATTTATCAACTACAAACCGTCACCTCTTGACAAAGCTTTTATTATAAAACAAGAACCAAGATTCAAGATGGCAATTAAAACGAGATTCTTTTTTGATGAAAAAACTATGGCAATAACATCGGAAATTTTATCAGACGCAATCCGTGACGCATTGAAACAAACAGTCAAAAAATTAAAGACACAATTAGTAGATTTAGGTATTGAAGTTAAGGAGGTGGATGAATGAATAAACCTAAAGTCGGGTCGTACTGGACGCACAAAAAGACAGGAAGAGATTACAGAATCATCTGTGTCGGTTTGTGGGAAGAAACGTTAGAAGAATGCGTTGTTTATGTTTCAGAAAATGACAAAAGATGTTGGATTAGACCTCTCGAAATCTTCATGGACGGAAGATTCGTAGAGCGACCTTACAATTGAGGCGGAGGTAACGGATGACTAAACAAAAATTGTATAGGGTCAGATTTAAAGATGTAGCTAATTATAATCATTATTATCTAAACTATGACACACAGGCAAAAAGATGGAATATTGACACAGACTTAGAAAATAAAGTTTTTAGAACTTCATTTACTAAGAAAGAACTGGAAGAAAATGGTTTTGGGTGGGTATTTAATAGTCCACTTACAGAGGTTTGGGAGTTACTATAAATGATGAATAACCTAATTACTAAAATTAACCATTGGGCTGACAAACGCAATTTGAAGCAAGCTGACCCAAAGATTCAGTGGATGCGAATCACTGAAGAAGTCGGAGAAATTCGAGATGTGCTCTTGAAACCGACTAAATTCACGGAACCGCAAGCAGCACTTAAGGACGCAATCGGTGACACGCTAGTAACGATTATCGTGCTAGCACATCAATTAGACCTCGATGTCACTGAGTGTTTAAGCATTGCTTATGAGGAAATCAAGAATAGAAAGGGGAAGATGGTAAATGGAACATTCGTCAAGAAAGAAGATTTATAACGAGCTGGCAGTCGCAACAATTCTGCTAGTGGTATCACTAGCCATTAACGTGACTACTATCCTACGAGTGGTTAATAGACCTATCGAGACAGTGGTTATCCATAAGGCTGACAATGCAGTGGAATTACACGGCAAGGTTACTGGAAAATCAATGGTCGGGAAACTCTACACAATAGATTGTGGGGCTTATGGCAAGTTTCTTGTCAGCAAGGAACAATACGATGCGGTAAACGTTGGGGATGACATTCCGAGCTATCTGAAAGGACGCGGCTCATGAGCGTGAGATACCAATATTCCGGGCTGACACCAGAGCTGTATCAACGGTTGGTCAGTGAGCATGCAGCACTGAGAGAAACGCACAAAAAAGGCTCTTATAAGCAGTTTTTCCAAGAAGTTAGACAGTGCAGTGAAGTACAAGCTCGCATCATTTATCAAGCGTTTAACAGTGCGGTTGTTGAACGTGCGAGAATCTCACCTCAAACAGTCGATAGGCTAGAAGGCATCATTTCCGATGAACTGTTCAACGACCTTCAAGACTATCTGTCTACTAATTACACAAGAGGTAAAACCACTAAACCGGTTTTGGATAAAATCAACGCAGGATTGCCAGAGGGACTGTTCAAGCGTTTCCGTGAGGAAGTGGAAGAACTACGCAAGGAACACCCTAACAACCTAAATAGCTATATTAGAGACGTCAAGGACTGCGACCAGAAAAATGCTAACAGAACCCAAAACGCCCTTAATATGTGCTATTCAGAGAAAGCTGCTCTAACACCGTTGAAGGCGATTCAAATGGAAGGTCTACTTTCAAGAGAACTGTTCAGCGAAATTGTTGATTATGTCTTCAATAACTATGAATGGGCCGAGAGATTAGATGATGAAGTTGATCGCATCATTCTTAAATATCGTAACAAAGGCAAGGTAGGTAGTGAGAAGACCACGGTCAGAAAAGCCTTATATAAAGCCTATTCGTTAGGTGTGTAGCTAGAACGGTTCATGAGGGTTCGACTCCCTTGCTAGCTATTACCAGTTAATTTATATACGGAAAAGAGGAATCCTTTTGTATTTTTTCATTCAAATCAGCGGAAGCGTGACTGGTCGTGGATGCAACCAAATCCAGTAAATAAACAATTAGAATCGAGGAACCTTTTTTATTTCGTTTACTAATCTAAAGCGTGTTACTGGTAACGTGATTATTCAAGGCTTTATGCCTGCATACTTAATTAGATATAGGTCAGAAATCTCCATGATTCAACTACTTTATTCTTGTATTATTTCAAAAAAAGGAGGAAAACCTCCAAGATGATTTCACTATATCTAGGCTGGAATGGTTGTATAAGAGGTTCGATTCCTCTTGCCAGTCATTAGTCTGTCAAACACTAACTTTTAGTGGCTTGAACACTTTTTCAACACCGGACAAGCTGACAGACCTTGTCCAAACAAAACCCAGCAAATTTAAGAAAAAAGGATGTGAAACACCCTCTTTCTTATTGATATCTTGCATTACAAAAAAGCCAAAGACCTTGCTGGTGTCGATGGCTAGAAGGAGGTGATAAAAGGCTCACAAACTTAATCTTTTCATATCTCTTAATACTGAGCCGAGAAAATAAAAAAAGACCAACACAATGGCCGGCACTCTTTGAAAGTCAACACTACTATTATACCAGAGAGGGCAGAACAATGCTATTGCCGGAAATTGATGAAAAAGCAACAATCAAACGTTGCAAGCGAAAACTTCGAGAGTATCCACGCTGGCGAGAGATTGCACACGATAGCGCTGAACAGAAAATAACACAGGAATTTACCTTTATGCCCCGTGGTGGCAGTGGAGTGAGCAGACCAGTGGAAAATATCGCAGTCAGACGTGTCGATGCACTGAACGAGCTAGAAGCCATAGAGCAAGCAGTTAGCGGGCTATATCGTCCAGACTATCGCAGAATCTTGATAGAGAAATACCTAGCTTATCCACCTAAACCAAACTGGCAAATCGCCCAAGGAATCGGATTCGAAAGAACAGCTTTTCAAGAGTTGCTAAATAATGCTATCCTAGCTTTTGCAGAATTGTATAGAAACGGTCAATTAGTCGTAGAACGCTGAGATTTCGGTATTTTGACGGATAAAGCACGGTATCTTACAAGTGTTTAAAGTGGTATTATTATATTATCGAAGAAAAACAGAGACAGCTCACTTTGTGGGTTGTCTTTTTTCAGTATCAGAAAGGAGTTGATGGAAAATGGGATGACCGAGAAACAAATGAAGTTTGCCGATGAGTACGTCATCAGCCTAAACGCTACGCAAGCGTACAAGAAGGCTTATCCTAATATTAAAAACAATGATGTTGCGAAAGCTAATGGAAGTAGACTGCTTGCTAAAGCTAACATCAAGGCTTATATAGATGAGCAACTTGAAAAATTAAAGTCAGAACGTGTTGCGGATCAACAAGAGGTCATGGAATTTCTCACTGCCGTAATGCGTGGTGAGGTTGAAGAACCCTTACTTGTCCTGGATGGTGAGGGTATGCAGCGCATTGCTCAAGCTAAGCCGAATGTTGCCACCCGTCGAGCTGCGGCAGTTGATATCGGTAAACGTTACAGAATGTGGACAGATAAGGTCGAAGCCGATGTAACGCAAGATATCAATATTAATGTCGGTGAATGGAATGACGATTAATCTTGAAATCAATCCAAGCAAGGTGTTTAATCGGCATATCTATGAGCATTTGTTTGATTACGACACATTCACTGAGGTTCATTACGGCGGAGCGTCTAGCGGTAAGAGCCACGGGGTCTTCCAGAAGATAGTCCTCAAGGCTCTTAAAAAGTGGGACAAACCCCGCAAAGTATTGATATTGCGAAAAGTAGGCTCTACGGTTCGTGATTCGGTGTTTGCGGATGTGCAGGCAGCCTTGTCTTATTTCGGTGTGCTTAATCTATGCAAGGTTAACATGAGCGCATTCCGTATTGAGCTGCCAAACGGGGCCGAGCTGATTTTCAAGGGGATGGACAACCCAGAAAAAATCAAGTCAATCAAAGGCATTTCAGACGTGGTCATGGAAGAAGCGTCAGAGTTTACGCTCGATGATTACACGCAGCTAACACTTCGTCTAAGGGATAAAGCTCACAAGCAGAAACAAATCTACTTGATGTTTAACCCAGTGTCTAAAGCTAACTGGGTATATAATGCGTTCTTTGTGAAGAACCCTAAAAATACAGTGGTTTATCAAACGACGTACAAGGACAATCGCTTTCTGGACGACTTGACCAAGGAGAATATCGAGGAGCTAGCAAACCGAAACGAAGCCTACTACAAAATCTATGCCTTGGGTGAGTTTGCCACCCTCGATAAGCTAGTATTTCCCAAGTACGAGAAAAAATTACTCAATAAGGACGAGCTTAAACAGCTACCGTCCTTTTTTGGTCTTGACTTTGGTTTTACAAACGACCCCACGGCGTTTACGCACGTCAAAATAGACCGAGAGAATAAGCGGCTATACATCCTAGAGGAGTATGTCAAAAAGGGCTTACTTAACAACCAGATAGCAGAAGCCATCACTAGCCTTGGCTACTCAAAAGAGGTGATTATGGCTGACTCAGCGGAGCAGAAATCTATTGCAGAATTGCAAACACTAGGCTTGCGTCGAGCTATTCCAGTAGATAAGGGTAAAGGTTCAGTCCTTCAAGGGATTCAGTTCTTGCAACAGTTCGACATCATTGTCGATGAAAGATGCGTCAAGACGATTGAGGAGCTTGAGAACTATACATGGCAGAAAGATAAACACACAAACGAGTACATCAACAAGCCGTGTGATAGCTATAACCACTGTATCGATGCGATTAGGTACGCACTACAAAACCTTATCTTCGTCAAGGATAGACAGGACGTGGACGCTAAGATAAGACGGGTTAACAAACTGATAAGGAGATAGAATGACGAACACAACACATAGTGCTGACGATATTTTGCATGAAGGGCAGTATATTCCTAGATCGTACCAATTCGAGCGTGACATGGAACCAACTAGCTTGCAAAAACGTGAAGACTTCCTTCGCTTTCCCAAAGAAGCTAACACGCACTTCATGGCTCAGTCAGCAGACGACCTAGCGGACACATTCCAAGGGCGTGAGAAGTTAGAGAAGATGGTAGCTCAGTTCCAAGACGAACAGATTGACCGCTTGAATATCCTAGAGAGCTACTCAAACGGGAATAACTACACTATTCTAAATGGGCGTAAGCGATTGGAACCAGAGAAGGCTGACTACCGCATTAGGCATGACCTGGGCGGACAAGCTAGTCGTTTCTTCACTGGGTACACAGTAGGTCAGCCTATTTCAATCGGTGCCACTGATACTAACAGCGACTTGACAGCTATTGACGATTTCAATGCTTACAACGACATTGAAGCCCTTAATCGTGAGTTAGTCTATGACGCTTCACGCTTTGGTCGAGCGTTTGAACTGCATTACTATGACGAGTTTGGCAATCCCGCAGTGGTCTTGATTGACGCAAGGGAAATGTTCACTATTCGTAGCGCAGACGTTCGAAAGGATATCATTGCGGCTGTTCATTGTCCAGTGTATGACGGGGAGATGTTTGTCACAGTCTACACAGATAACAAGATTGTCAGTTATGATCCAAATTGGCAGGAAATCGAACGCAAAGAAAACCCGTTCGGAATGGTGCCAGTGGTAGAGTGGCAGAATAACCGAGAGCGTTCGGGCGATTGGGAGAAGGGTATCCCAATCATTGACGCTTACGACGCAGCAGAGTCAGACACGGCTAACTACATGTCAGACCTTAACGATGCCATGCTTGTCATCAAGGGCGATGTTGAAAGTACGGGTATGAATGCGTCTGACATCATGAAAATGAAACACGCCAACACGCTAGTGCTTGAAAGTGGTGTCGGACACAACGGGCAGCAAACGTCATTAGATGCCGGCTATATCTACAAGCAATATGATGTCAGCGGTGTCGAAGCGTACAAGTCACGCTTGATTAAAGACTTCTTCCGAATTGTTGGGTTGCCTAACTTGCAGGATGATTCGACTTTCTCAGCTACGTCTGGGATAGCTATCCGCTACAAGTTAGTTGACTTACAGCAAGTTACAGCCGTTAAGCGTGGGTTCTTTGTCAAAGCGCTCCGAAGACGCTATAAACTGCTTGAGTTGCTGTCTACCAATCTCAAAGGTATCGAACCAGTGGACGCTGACATGCTGACATTTACATTTCATGAGAACTTACCAACGGATGTATGGGCTGAGATTCAATCAGCTATCAATTCTGGCATGGAAATCTCACAAGAAACACTTATGGAATCGGCTAGTTTCACCGATGCACGCAAAGAAAAGAGCCGTTTGCTCAAAGAAGGCGGGGCTACTGATCTAGAAGTTAGCCAGATTGTAGGTACTGAGGATGATGACGAATAATGAACGCTACAACGCCGAGCGAAAAGCACAATCAGACCTAATCAAGCGGGACGTGGAACGTGACAAGATCTTAAAAGAACTCTATCAAGTGTCTTATAACCGCATGCAGAGCCAAATAAACGGTTTTTACATGCGATACGCTGACAAAGAGGGGCTAAGTCGTGCCGAAGCTATGAAGCGAGCTAGTGAGTTCGATGTCACTGAGTACAAAGACCGAGCTAGGAAGGCAGTAGTCGAGAAAGATTTCTCACACGGAACTAACCAATGGTTAAGACTGTTTAACCTCAAAATGAAAGTCAGTCGCTTGGAGCTGCTCAAAGCAGAATTAAGGCTTGAAATAGCTAGTCTTATATCAGACGTTAACGAAGTCTTCGACGAAGCGCGTGAGAGTGAATACTTAGCTGAGTTTAAACGTCAAGC
Source organism: Streptococcus sp. CCH5-D3 (assembly GCF_001556435.1). Lineage (NCBI taxonomy): Bacteria > Bacillati > Bacillota > Bacilli > Lactobacillales > Streptococcaceae > Streptococcus > Streptococcus sp. CCH5-D3. The sequence continues at coordinate 18,846 of NZ_LSIW01000146.1, read as the reverse complement.
GGGTATCTTGGGTAATTCTGCCGTCAATGCAGTGAGCCGCATGAGAGCGATTTTAGACGCTGATTTTTACGGGCAGAATTTTAGCCGCAGAGTTTGGGGCAGAAACGGACTTCATGCAAACATGCAGAAGGATGTGTTTAGCTCGTTAGCACGCATCTTCACCGACATGGACGGTTTTAAGCAGGAGCGGCAGCGATTAGCTAAGAAATATAACACAAGCCAGTCCAACGCCCAACGACTACTCAAGACCGAAATAGCTCGCATTAATGCTGATACAGAATTGATGATGTTGAAAGAAAACAACTTCACACATCTAATCTATGTCGCAGAAAGTGGGGCTTGCGATATCTGTAAGCCCTTGGACAAAAAAGCCATACCGATTAACAAGGCAGAAAAGGGGGTCAACATGTACCCAATGCACCCTAACTGTCGCTGTTCAGCGTATGGACACATCAAAATGGAATATAAAGCTGGCGGCAGCACTCTTGATGAAGAAGCTGTTAACGGCGTTTGGGGTGAATAACCCTTTGTCCAGACCGTGCTGAGGACATTAAAAGCTGCATGAGTTCGTCGAGGTTGGACGTTAAAGCGTAAAGAAAGGAGCCTATCATGGCAGAAAAAGAACTTGAAACAGTTGAGAATCCTCAAGAGGTTGAAGCTAGCCAACCAGAAAAAGAGGAGAAGAAGGTGTCAGTCGCTGAAATGCAACGTAGACTCAAGCAGATGGAAGAGAAACATACTCTTGAAATTGCTGATATGCAGAACGGTATTCAATCTCAAATCGAGGAAGCCGTTGCTAAAGCTAAAATGAGCGAAGAAGAACTTCAAGAGCTACAACAGAAACAGCGTGATAAAGAATTCGAAGAAGCACAGAGCACAATTGCGGCACTTCAAGCTCAAATCGCTCAACGTCAAATGCAGGATATCGCTATTAAAGAGCTCGAAGCTCAAGGCGTTCCTGTCAATGAGTCAACGCTTGCATTTGTTGTTAAAGGTGACGAAGAAGCTACCAGGTTAGCTGTTTCAAATATGGCTAACATCTTAAACTTGCAGAAACGAGAAGAAGCCAAAGCTCTACCACCTCGAACAAGCGGTGGAGAGGAAGGGCGTTCACATCGTGGAAAAGACAAGTTTGACAAAGCCAAAATCACTAATTTCTAACTTAAGAAAGGAGAGCGCATGGCTCAACAAAAATTTAATCCAGACACAGTCCTATTGTCTGATTCTCTTGGAAAAGAGGTCACATCAGAACAAATCACTGATCTATTCACTGACGAACTCGTTAAAACTTCAAAAGTCATTCAGCTTGGTCAAAAAGTTGAAATGGACGGCAAAATGGTCCGTAAGGGCGTTGAAGTTGGTCAATTGACAGACGCTTATTTTGTGGGTGAAGGTCAAAAAATTGGTACTGCAAAAGTACAAACTAAATCTTACGTTCTTGAATCTCGCAAATTGGCGGTTATCTTGCCAGTTACAGAAGAAGTCCTCAATTACACTTGGACTGACTTCTTCGAATCAATCAAGGATAAGATTGTTGACTTGTTTAACAAAAAAATCGACGGGGCAGCATTCCTCGGTTTGTATAACAACCCATTCGGTGCCAACGTTTTGGCGTCTGCTAAACGTGCTCAAAACATCGTATCTGGGGACATCAACCTCAATAACATCTACGATGTTGAGGATAAATCAGAAAAAGAACCTAACGCATTCGTAGGTCACCGCACTATCAACCGCACACTTCGTGGAATCGTCGACAATGTGAACGGCGGTCAACACATCTTCACTAAACCAGCTAATCCTAACGCAATCGGTGAGCTTGACGGTCTTCCATATTCACAACTTCAATTGCAAGACGGGCAAACTTACCCAGCAGGTACATTGATTACTGGTAACTTCAACGGCTTGGTTTACGGTATTCCAAACGGTACTAACTTGCGTCTTAAAATCGCTGATCAAGCTACTTTGTCTAAAGTTCAAAACGATGGCACACTTGATTCTGGTGACGTTCACTTGTTTGAACAAGACATGCAAGCACTCCGTGCTATCTTTGAAATTGCCGTAGCGATTCCAAACGATGAAGCATTTGCAGCTATCCAACCAGTAGGAGTCTAGTCAGGAGGTTTAAATGACCTATAAAGCTAAGATTACATTCCGTGACTTGCAAGATAACGAATATATCTACCAAGTCGGGGAAGTTTACCCACGAGAAGGCTATGAGCCATCTAAAGAGCGTGTGGCAGAAGTTCTTGAAAAGGGTGGTATCGAACAAGTCGAGCCGCCAAAAGAGCTTACAGTCAAGGAACTCAAAGCAAAACTTGATGAAGCTGGTATCGAGTACGATGCCAAAGCAAAGAAAGCAGATTTAGAAGAACTTCTAAAGGCTGCGGAGGAGGTCTAAAATGAACGATATCCAACTTGAAAAGATTAAACGTCGGTTGGGTATCGACGTCAAAGACGATCTTGAGGATGAATTGATTGAAGACTTAGTCAACGACGCTGAGAGCTATTTCAAAGCACTAGTCGGAACAACCGAGATTGACAAGAAATATCATTTCATCATCGAAAATGTTGTTTACAAGCTCTATGGTCGTAAGGGGTCAGAGGGTGTCAAAACCGAAAATGTCGACGGCTATTCAGTCACCTACGAGGACTGGGACGACATGTTCAAACCTTATAGAAAGATTTTGGATAAAGATTTCGGACTTGACGGCTCGTTAGCTCGAAAAGGTAAGGTGAGGCTCTTATGAAAACACCACACCGCATTAAACTAGTGAAACAAGGTGCTTCAAGCTACAACCCAATCACTGATAAGCACGAAGAAAAGGCGCAGTCTAGCAAGATTGTGCCTTGTTTAGTCAATTTTATTGACCAACAGCGTGCATTTGAGGCTTATGGGAGTAGGGCTGACGTGGTCATGATATGCCGATTCAATCAAGAGCAGAAGCCGTTTGACTACGCTCTATACAAGGGTAAGAAGTATTATCCTATCGAACGCATTGACGCACCGATAAAAGGGGCAATCCGATTGAAACGAGGTGAGCTAAATGGCTAATTTCACAATCGAGTGGAGAGGGGACACAGTCCTCGCAGCCGCTTTGAACAAAGCAAGTCAAGGAGTTAGAACACAAGCTCAAAACGCTCTTAAAAACTCAGCCGAGAAAGGCAAGAGCATTTCAAAAGGTCTTGCGCCAGTGGATACCGGTTTCTTGAGAGCTAATATCACCACTAGGCATTTGGGCGAAGAATCGCACATCCATTCAGCCGCCTCTTATAGCGGATTCCAAGAGTTTGGCACACGCTATCAGCCTGGTAAGCCGTTTATGCGTCCCATGATGCACCAAATCGAGCCTTATTTCACTGAACAAATCCGTAAAGTTATGGAAGGAGCCTTTAAATGACACCTAGCCACGACTTATTCAGAAACCTATTCGCTATTGCTAGTGAGAAACTGGCAACTTACGACTACTTACCCGATTCATCCGCTAGCTATCCTTTCGCTTTCATCGGTGAGAATAGCTCAGCACCTACACTCAATAACGAAAACTTTGGAACGATAAGACAAACCGTCCATATCTACGGGACTAGAGTGCAGCGTGCAGAGCTAGACACCCACTGCCAAGCGTTAGAACAAGCTAGCGAACGAATCAAAGGGTTTGAATACAACTTATTAAAAACTGGGACAGACAAGCAAGTCTTACCAGATAATACAGACGTCCAGCCATTGATTCACATTGTGCTGGATTTTTCATTTACATATACCAAAAAGGAGGAATAAATGGCAGAACTTATTTTGGGTAAAGACCTAATGGTCTTTTTCCGTCGTGTGAAAGACCAAAAGACGCAAGATGCTGCTAAAGTACGTTTCCAAACAGAACACACTATCAATGCTGAAAAAGAGGTCGAAACTACAAAAACCAAAGACGGTGTAGTTAACTCTATTTCAGACGGCGAAGTGTCTGGGGAATTCGTATCACTTGCTTATCGTGAAGATGGAACTACCACAGAAATGTGGCGTGAAATGCGTAAATGGTTCATCGCAGGCGACAAAGTAGAGTGCTGGCAAGTCGACCTTGCTTCCAAACGCACTTCTGGTGGCAAAGATGTCTATGACGTTGAATATTACCAAGGCTATCTTAAAAACTTTGAAATCGCAGCACCCGCTGACGACAAAGTTGAGCTTTCTTACGAAATGGCCATCGATGGCAACGGTATTATTTCAACCGACAGCTTGACAGAAGCTCAGAAGAAAGCAGTCGCAAGCGCTCAATACGACTACCATACTCTTGCTAAAGAAGACGGCCTAGTGGCGTCTATCTAGTCTAATTGCAGGGGCTTTGTGCCCTTGCTTTTTTTGTATAAAGGAGAAATAAAACATGATTCTATCTATCAACGGACGAGACTTTAATTTGATTTTTGGGCTTGCGTTCTTGCGTGAAATCAACAAATTGCACTCAGCAGAGCTTGAAGGCATGAAGACTGGCTACGGAGCTATGACACTGATTTCAGCGGGTGTCGCTATCAACGACCCGTTAGCTTTCGTGGATATCATCAAAGCTGGCACAATTACAGCACCGCAAAAACCAAGTGACGCTGACATTGAAGCCTATCTTGCTGATTTGATTGACAAAGGTAAATACAAAGAGACGATTGAGTCAATTGTCGACGAGTTAAAAACGTCATCCCTACTCAAACTCGCAATGAACGTTCAAGAGTAGGGCACAGTCAACCAGATTATGATTTCAGCTACGATGACGCAATGGCTCTCTTGATTGCAAGGCACGGCATGAGCTACGTAGAAGCTGCCAGGACAACGCTTGTTGAATTTGAGGTATACAATACCGCCTACGCAATTAAACAAGAGGATATCCGCTTCAATGCAGCAATCCAAGCATGGTATAACCAGACCGTGCAAGCTACCAAAGGCAAGGGCAAGAGTGTTCGCTCAGCTTACAGAACCTTTAATGAATTTTATGATCATGAAAAAGAGTTCAGCAAGATATTTAAACCGGAGGACACTGCGCCTAGAAGTCGAGCACTCTCGTTAGCTGATAAAAATAGAATCATCAATCAAACAAAGAAAGGGGGTAGTTAATGGGAGCATCTTTTGACGTTACGGCCATACTTCGTGCCAATTCAAGTGACTTCACCAACGGCGTCAACGCTGCCAAGTCTGCCCTTGCTGATTTGAGAAATCAGTCTGGGGGGATGCTTGCTCAAGTTGGTAGCAGTTTAAAGTCAGTCGGGAGTGCTATGCAGTCAGTCGGAGCTGGAATGACTACAGCTTTCACTTTGCCAATGGTCGGAGGTTTGACGGCCGTAATCAAAGGTTATGCAGACCTTGAGCAATCGTTAGGCGGTGTATCAACACTGTTCAAACAGAACGGCTCAAGCGTCAACACCCTTGCTAGAGACTACGGCATGACCAGGGAGCAAGCCCAAGCACTCTACAACACAATGGATCGTGAGGGGACCAATGTTATCGAGAACGCCAACCGAGCCTATAGGACGGCTGGTGTGTCTGCTAACAGATACATGGAGCAGGTAACGTCGTTCTCAGCTACTTTGCTACAAGGTCTAGGCGGGGACACTGCCAAGGCTGCGAAATACGGGGATAAAGCCCTTGTCCAAATGTCAGATAATGCGAACAAGTTCGGTACTAACATGACGGACATTCAAAACGCTTATCAAGGTTTTGCCAAAGACAACTATTCGATAAACAAACTAATGTCCGTTGCGTAAGTGATTACGCAAATGAGCGTGCGTGAACCTTTATCAAGGGTGTGAGATTTTACAATCTTGCTAACGGGGGAACCCTAAGTCAAAATGATATGGCAATCCCGTGCCAAGCCTAGAAATAGGAAGGTGTAACGACTATCGGTTCGACACCGAGTACGGCAACTATTGATACGTTGTTGGAAGCGCGCACCAACTAACAAAAATCAAGCATAACAAGTTGTGTTTTAACCATAACATGATATAATAGACATATATACATGAGAGGTACAAAGAAATGCAATGGAAAGTTATAGACGAAAGACCAAGATACCTTGTAAGTGAAAACGGAGAGGTAAAAAACTCTAAAACGGGTAGAATTTTAAAAGCTAGAGTTGGAACGGCTGGATATGAACAAATAATGCTAGGTAGAAAGACATCGCCTTTATATGTTCATAGACTGGTCGCTAAAGCTTTTATACCAAATCCAAACAACCTACCACAAGTTGATCATATCAATGGAGTTAAAACTGATAACCGAGTGGAAAATTTAAGGTGGGTGTCTGTTTCGGAAAATTGTTGGTCTTTTGGTTATCACGAAAGAAAAGAAAACCGCAAGAAGAAAGTAAAAGCTTCAAATGGTAAAGAAACTATCATTTTCCCGTCAAGAACTGAAGCTGCGGAATATTTCAATTCAGACAAATCGAACTTGGAGTATAATCGCAGATTTAAAAAAGGGAGAATGAAAGGTTGGATTTTTGAATTAGTTGAAGATATAGTCTAATCCCTAAGGTTTGCGATTGCAAACCTTTTTAAATACCGTGAAAGCGGGGGTACAAATGGTTAGATAACTTGAAACTCGGTAGAAAAACCATAGCCGAGTATAAACCTAGTGAAAACGGTGAAACTCTACGCTACATAGCGTAGACAATACCGTGCTAAGCAAGAATTATTTTTGAAAGTGTAACGACTATCGAAACAGAAGAAGCATCCGAAAGGGTGTTTTTTAAATGGAGTAGAGTAGGCTCAAGCGAGCCGAAGCGCTAGGGTGTATTTAATACATAAGAGATAGTCTAATCTCTATGGCGACATAGAGCAGTCTTAAAAAAGACGGTTGTGATTTAGCGAATCACAGCGAATGTGTACCGTGTATGGTGGTACCATGTCCGAAATGGCACGTTTGGTCAATGAGTCTGGTGTCTTGAATGGCGAGTTTGAAGCTACGGCTGACAATATCCGTGATATCCCATTTCATACCTTGATTGATGCCATTGGTATTACTCAAGACAGATTGGGAGTAACCGGGACAACTGCCAAAGAAGCAAGTACAACCGTGTCCGGCTCGTTCAATTCCATGAAAGCAGCCGCTGAGAACTTAGTGGCCGGCCTTGGTAATAACGAAGCTAATATCAAGCAACTCATGGAAAACATGAAGCAGACTATCATCACATTTAAAGACAATGTGGTGCGTGTTCTAGGGACTATCTGGGACAATCTGCCAGTGGATGGCTGGGTTAAATGGGCAGCGCTTATCGTTGGAGCAGCGGGGCCTATCATCACAGTACTTGGAACCTTGATTATTTGGGTCGGGAACGTCGTTTCTGCACTTAGCACAATCGGTGGGGCTATCAGCTCAGTAGTAGGGTTCTTTTCAAGCGGTTCTACCGCAGCTAGCGGTCTAGGAGCTGCTTTCAGTGGTCTATCAGCCGGAGCTCTTGCTGCTTTTGCCGGGATTGTTGCTGCCGTGGCTTTGGTTGGGGCTGCACTCGTTGACTTGTGGAACAATAACGAGAATTTCCGTGCACAAGTTACGGCAATCTGGGAAACTATCAAGACTGCAATCACTAACGCCGTTCAAGCCATTGTGTCGTTTGTTATGTCAATATGGGGTCAATTAACTTCCTTTTGGAACGAAAACCACGCCTTGATTATGCAAACGGCGACGACTTACTGGAATATGTTTAAGGGAATAATTGAAAGCGTCATGAACGCCATTCTCCCAGTGGTTCAAACTGGTTTGAATTTGCTTATTACATTGTTTTCTACATCTTGGCAACTTATTACCACTGTCATTTCCACGGCTCTTGAAATCGTGTTAAACATCATTAAGATGGCTATGCAAATCTTACAAGGTGACTGGTCTGGAGCGTGGGAAACGTTCAAAACTATCTTGTCAACGGTTTGGGAAGGTATCAAGTCACTTGTTTCAATCGGTATCAATGCTATTGGTCCGATTATCCAAGCGGGGATTCAGTTTATTCTCGCAATCTGGAACGCAGCATGGGCATTGTTAGCTATTCCATTCCAAACGCTTTGGGCATTGCTTCAACAAATCGCTGGTGGGGCCATGGCTGCCATTAGCGGTGTGATTAGTGCTGGGATTGCCGTGATTCAATCCATTTGGTCAGCAGCATGGACAGTTATCCAGACAGTATTCTCAACAGTTTGGAATACAATCATGTCTATTCTGTCACCTATCATGGCTGGTATCTCAAGCATTATCTCAAGCACCTTGTCAGCTATTCAAGCGATTTGGAATGCTATTTGGACGGGGATTCAAGCTGTCCTGGCTGGTGTATTAGCTGCTATCGTCGGATTGGTTACTGGTAACTTCTCGCAAGTCCAAGCGGCTATCACGTCAATCATGTCAGCTATTCAAGCAACTATCAGCGCAATTTGGAACGCCATCTTGTCACTTATCAGCAGTGTATTGAGTGCGATTGCTAGCACTGTATCAAGTACATGGGCATCTATCCAGTCAATCGTTTCAAGTGCTATGAGTTCCGTTCAGAGCATTATCAGCTCAGCTTGGAGCGCTGTTAGATCAGCGGTAAGCAGTGCCATGAGCTCTATTCAATCAGCTATTACTAGCGGATTTAGTGCCGTGGTTTCTGCAGTAACAAGCGCTGGGCAACGTATTATTTCAGCGGTTCGCTCAGCGTTTAGCGGTGCACTTAGTGCAGCCCGTGGATTCGTTGGACAAGCTGCAAGCGTCGGTTCTCAATTGATTAGCGGTTTCGTTAGCGGGGTCACATCCGCAGCTGGAAAACTGATTTCAGCGGTTAAAGGCGCTGTAAGCAATGCCATTAACGGAGCTAAAGCCTTGCTTGGTATCAAATCGCCATCCCGTGTATTCCGTCAATTCGGTATCTATACGGATAAAGGTTTCATCATCGGTATCGATAGCAAAGCTGACCAAGTGGCCCGTTCAATGCGCTATATGGCTCAAGGAGCTATAGACGCATTCACCGGTCAAGATATCAACGGAGCCATCACTGATGAACTTGGTGGCATGGATGGTCAGTTAGGTCGTTTGGCAGGGTATGACCCATCCGTTTCATTCAATGGCGGCAAGATGTCAGTTACCCAACAAGCAGCGGATATCGTCCTTAAAATGGGTGATACAACTTACAGAGCATTTACTGATGACATCACTAACGCTCAATCAATGGAATTAATGCTTGATAACTATTAGAGAGAAAAGAGGTTTTAGCTAATGTATGATTATGCTTCATTGAAGCGCACGGAATCAACGGTGCTGCAAAGAGCGCCGGTTGATAACATGCGTATCAACGGGACACCTATAGAAGACATCATCCAAGGGTATCGACAACTTACGGTCAAAGGTCGTTCGTTGCTCAATCGTGAAATTTCAACCACTCGTGTTCCTGGACGTCGTGGTGTCTGGGTGGACAGCGTCAATGACTCAGAGCGTGAGATTGAAGTTAAGTATCAGTTAACGACAGTTACCAGTCAAGTCATGAGGACCTCTTTCCGAGAGCTTAACCGCATCTTGAGAGAAGTAGGGCCTAGCGGATATCTTGAAGTTACGTTTGACGATGAGCCAGATTTCACTTATTACGCCATCTTTAAGGAAGCGGATGAAGTGGAGGAAGACAGACTTTCAATTGTTAGCAGCTTTGTATTGTTAGTGCCAGACGGCTATAAAAAACGAGTTCCAGAGCGTTCTAACGGTGTTGTTTATCTAACTTACGCTAAGAAGGTTATACCTGAGAAGATTGTAGCCACGACAACGACAACGGCAACAGAATTCGAAATCATCAACGGGCAAACCAAGCTGTCATTCAAAGGTAGCTATGCAGCTAACAAGGAAATCGTCATTAAATTTGGCGACGAAGAAGTGACTGCTACTTATGATGGTCGTAATATCCTAAGTGAATTACAGCGTTTTAGTCCATTAGAGCAGTTTTACGTGAAGGATGGCGACAGATTGTCCGGAAAAAACGTGACGATTCGTGAAGTGCAGTGGAGGGATGAAAGTCTATGATCTATTTATTCGATAAGGACGAAAAACTTATCAAGATTATTCGCAAGCCTGCCATTAAGACGGCTTTGCAAAAATTCAGTCTTACCACTGAAAATTACGTTTCAGACCGCTTGACTGTCGAAATGAAAGCCTTGAGGGATGACGAACTGGCAAAACTGGAATACATGGCTATTCAGTCAATCGACGATACCCATAAATTCCATTATTTCTATATCGCCCAAGGGAATACCAAAGGGGATATTACAACGCTTATCGGTGTTCAATCTGGTATCGAGGAATTACGCAAGACAGCCGTTTACGACAAACGCCCAACAGACCAACGTGCTAGACCGGTTATTGAATGGCTTTTAACCGGGACGAACTGGTCCCCACGATTTATTGCTGAAACAAATCCAAAGAGTACCAATTTCTATTACATTTCCACGTTTGACGCTTTGAAGAAAGTGTGCAAGGTGTGGGGTTTAGAAATGCAGTTCTTTGTTGAAATGAACGGCAGCCAGATTGGCGCTAGGTACATTGATTTCAAGCGCAAAATAGGTGAAGCAGTCGGTAAGCGTGTAGTTTACGGGCATAACGCCCTTGAAATTCTGCAAGAGGTTGAGAAGACAAACCTATACACTGCCTTGGTAGGGCGTGGAAAAGGAGAACAAGTCAGCTCAGCGGAAGACACCGGAAAAGATGCTGACGGTTACGGACGCAAAATTAACTTCGAGGAAATTGTCTGGTCGAAAGCCAAAGGGGACCCACTAGACAAGCCCCTTGGCCAGAAATACCTTGAAATTCCAGAAATGACCGCTAAATACGGCATTAAACAACCGGACGGCAAGATGCGACCTAAGATTGGCTTTGTCGAATTTAGCGAGGAAGAAGATAAGAACGAGCTTATCAAACAGACTTATGATGCTTTGATTGAGTCTTCAAGACCTAAACTAACACTTAAAACGTCAACAGTGTATCTCAAGGGTGTTCAAATTGGCGACACTATCCGAGTAGTCCGACACGACAGGCACCTTGACTACGATACACGTATCTTTGAAATCACGTTCAATCGCTTAAACAATGAATCTAGTGACATTAAACTAGGGGACCGAGTTAGCGAAAGCAACGATGCAAAGGTGCAGAATACCGTCAACAAAGCACTCGACGAGTTTAAAGCTGGGGAATTTACCGAGTTTGTCAAAAAGTTGCCAGAGTTCATCCCGTCAGCTAACGGTTTTAACCATAACTGGTACACAAGCACTGATCCAACAGAGTCACATCCAGGGCAAGTCTTAATCAATGATTCTTGGTACAAGCCGGACCCAGAACACGAAGGGCACACCATCATGTATCGCTGGACCGGTGAAATGTGGCAAGAGGTATTGAGAACGTGGGACGGCACGGGCCTGCAAGACAAAATCAAAAAAGAGTTTGAAAAAGTCGCAGCTAACATGGCTAAACAGCAATCGGAACACGACAGAGTGGTTGCAGAAATCACAGCCAAGGCTACTAATGCGGAAACATTAGCTAGTTCAGCTAAATCAACCGCAGAGGACGCTTTTAACCGTCTAAACGACGTCAAGAGTGAAGCCATCGCAGAAGCTCGTTACTTGGACACCGTCGAGCGTGCAGAGACAGAGAAGAAGATTGCTGCATCTAAAAAAGATGCACTATCAGAAGCTGTCAAACTGGTTGATAATGCTAAAAGTACGCTAAACACGGACTTATCAGAGACTGAAAAGAGAGTTGAAGCTCTAAAAGGTTCTATTGGTACATTGTCAAATGACACGTCAGTACAGTTTGCCAAAATCAATAATGCCCTCATTTCAGTAGCTAGCAAGCAAGATGTTGACAAGGTCAGTCAGCGCGTGTCTAATGCTGAGACGGTTTTGACACAGCAAGCAGGGCAGATTTCAGCCAAGGCTAGCAAAGAGGATGTCAACGCTGTTTCTGGGCGTTTAAACAAAGCTGAGAGCTCTTTGACGGTGCAGGCTGGGCAAATCAGCCAGAAAGCCAACAAGCAGGACGTAGACACGCTGACAGGGCGTGTGAACCGTGCCGAAACATCAATCACTCAGCAAGCGGACATGATTGCGTCCAAAGCTAACAAACAAGAGCTTGATAACGTCAATAATCGAGTCATAAACGCTGAAAGCCGTATCACTCAACAAGCTAACGAGATTAGCCAACGAGTGAAAACAAGCGATTTTAACAATGCTACTCAGAGACTTGCGACGGCTGAGAGTTCAATTACTCAGTTAGGAAATAAAATCACTACTGAGATTAGCAGAGTGGATAGTAAAATCCCGACAGATTTTGGCAGTCGTAACTTGATTTTGAAATCAGCAGACTTAAGTAATGTACATTCGTACACCGGACGTGGCAACAATATCGCCATTTCAACGGACAACGCATCATATATTATCAACTCAAACGGCAACAGCTCTAATTTCTGGGGCGGTGTCTCATGGAATATGGCTGTTTCTGAGATAAGAGCTGGTGAAACGTTCTCATTGTTGGTTCCGTGCTACATCGATAGCAGAACAGAAATTGGGAACGGGGCAATTGTTGCAATAAAAAACAATAAAACAAACGCTATCGCTTTCGAATACCAAATTCCGACGGCCGTTAAAGATAAATGGTTCGATGTCACATTGAATTTCACTGCTACCAAAGACACCAATTTATCAGACTTTCCGTTTGGGATATATGTAGTTAGAAACGGCTATTTGAAAATCAAGCCACCTATGTTGGTCAGAGGGGCACTTATCCCTTTGCAGCACACAGTAGCACCAGAGGACACCGAAGCTGAAATCAGCACGGTTAAAACGACGATTACACAAACCGAGCAGGGTGTCAGTCAGTTATCTCAGAAACAATCTGAAACAGATAGCCGTATCACTAACGCTGAAACTACGGTCAATCAATTGGTCGATGAAGTATCATCAAAAGTGTCTAAGACTGATTTTGACAAACTCTCTAAGAGTGTAGCGGCTAATAGCACCTCAATCACTCAGACTGATAACAAAATTAGTTTGAAAGCAGACCGGACAGAAGTCCAAACTGCTAAAGCTACGGCTGATAGTGCCGTGTCTAAAGGTCAAGAGTTAGAGCGTAAAATCAACCAGACTAACGCAGAGTTACGTGTTACAGCGGATTCTATCGCTCAAAAGGTTTCAAGAGTTGATTTTGACAATCTTGGGAATAAAGTCACTAACGCTGAAACGCAAATCAGCACATTAGCTGGCAAGATTGAAACTAAAATCTCTAGGGTTGACCTAGACAGTGCTATTGATAGCAAAGGCTTCTTGAAAGAGTCTGACGTCAACAGATTGGTCGACAACAAAGGTTTTGCGACGGCTACAGTTGTAACTAACCTTATCCAACAGTCTGAACAAGGGACAACGCAGCTTATTAGCGAGGTCAAGAAACAGATTCCGTCAATTGACACGCTGTCTGTTGGTGGTGAGAACTTGATTCGTAACTCAGCATTTCCAGATAACCTAGATAACTGGTACTATTGGGCTCCCAATAGTACCAACCCAAACTTATCTATTAGAACTCATGCCTACTATTACAACAGCGGTAAGAATCTGTTGGTACTAACAACAACAACAACAACGCCAAGCTCAACAGCTAGATTTCCGGTTAAACGCAATACTACCTATTCATTTAACATTCAAACGTTTGCTACTGGGAACATCAAGGGAGTAGATATCTATTTCCTTGGTCGTAAATCAAACGAAACCGGAATGTATTCGAAGGCAGTGCGTTTCAAAGCGCATACTGGCTCACCGTCAACCACTCAAATGGTTAAATGGCATCTAACTTTTAATTCGGGAGACTGCGATGAAGGTTTTATCCGTATTGATAACACGGGCACGACCAATGGCAGTCAGTCAGCGCTATTCTTCACCGAGCTTGATTGCTACGAGGGAACTATGGATCGTGCTTGGCAACCATCGCCAAAAGATGCAAATCAAGAGGTGACAGTCAAGTTCAATGAAATCAAGTCAACCGTTGACAGTTTCAGCCGCACCATTGGAGAACATGGGCAGTCTATTTCTCAGATTATCCAAGATGCCAAGGGTACAGTTTGGAAGGTGGAAAACCTAGAGGATAAGTGGGCATTTAATCTCGGTGTCACTAACAAGCAACTAGACAAGCTAGACACCGGACTTGAAGCCACCAAGTCCGAAATGTCGCAGATTGCTGGTTCATGGGCGGTCAAGAATTTGACAAGGTCTGGTGATGTGCTCAACCAAATCAATCTCAATAAGGACGGCTCAGTTAAAATCGACGGTAAACTGATTCAAATCACTGGTTCTACTTACATCGAAGATGGTGTCATTAGCTCAGCCAAAATCGGAGAACTGTCAGCAAGTAAAATCACTAGCGGACGTTTAAACGCTTCACTAATCGATGTCGTCAACCTAAACGCTTCAAGCATCACAAGCGGTACGTTTACCGGTTTGAACTATCGAGGCGGACGGATTGAATCGTTAAACGGTTCAATGTTTTTCGATTTGAATAGCAACTATCTTCAAATGGGAGCAGATACCGCTTCAATCAGACGTGTTCAGCCCGGATATCCTGCGCAGTTTATCCGATACGAGACAAGCATCGCCCAAGGCAACTATCGTTCCAAAACTATTATCGGTTCTAACCGAGAAGGGACGGACGCTTACAATGCTACGACGTTTTCTGGTGTTGTGATCCAAAACAACACTAACAACGATATCGATACATTGCATCTCTATGGTGATAGAACATACTTTAGACATACGTTTACTAACGATGGATGGGATTTAGATGCGGTAACGCAACGACTTCGTCCGGGCATGATGGAAAAAGATTCACAGATTTGGTCAGTCCAGTTTGCGACGCCGAAAAACGGGAAAGATTTTAGCACTGGAGCAATCAATATCACAGAGTCTCTTGCAGCGGTTTGGCGAATGTTCAAACACTTCGAAGGAAATATCAAAATGCCAAACGAGCTTAAAACACTCATTCAGCATGGTTACAATAACTACGGCATCCACATGCCAGTGTTGTAAAAGGAGAATTTATGAACGAACAAATTTACACTTCAATGATTCAAGATATCGCAAGTCAGAACGCTAATTTGACGATTGAAAAAGCTGAGTTTAAGGCTCGCTTGCAGGCAACAGTTAGCGAACTTGAGCAAGTCAAATCACAACTAGAACACTATCAAAATGTACTAGCGTCTGATTCTGACCTTAACGACCTCTTTAACGAGGTAGCACAGAAAGGAGTGGATAATGAACAAGTCTAATTTCAGTGTTACATCGAGTTATCTGACCAACCCGACAACAACGAGGATTGCTATCCAGTCCAAAGATGGCTCGACGTGGTTGACCCGTGATGTGCCGGGCGACCACACCAACAAGACGGATGAAGCTAAAATCCAGCTTATCTTGGATATCTTAGCGACTGAGTTGGACCCTGCTGGAGCATTGGCACGCTACCAAGCCAAGTCAGAGGAATCTATTAAAGACCTTGACAGCCGCTTGAATTTAGCTGAGAAAGTCGCTGAACAAGGCGAACTTACTCGTAAAATCGCTAACGTGTCCATTCTCAATGCGGTAATGAGCCAGAATATCCAGTATGGCACAATCTACAAGCAATACTTGGAATTGTTGCCAGTCGCTAAAAAAGGCGGTGTGTTCAACGCCGGGGATATCTTCGCTATCGAAGCCCCGGACCACGAAGAAGTGGACGGAGAAGGCAAACTGGTGCTTATCCAAGTTAACGGCTCTTTCACTTACGATAATCAACCGTTCGCTGATTTTGCAAAAGGGGGCAAACTAGAAAATAACGGGGTTGCTACAGCATGGCTATTCAAACCGAAGGGGGCGTAATGGTACAAAAACCAGACGGCATTTTTGGGGTTTTCGACGTGGTCAGAGACTTCTACGCACACGGTATTGATGAGCATTTATGGGTGTTCCTGCTGATGATTATTATTTTCAGCGATATCGTTATCGGAGTGTCTAGGGCTTGGGCTGCTCATGAGTTTTCAAGCTCAAAATTTCGTAAAGGGCTAGTCAGTCATACTGCCATGATTACGTTTGTAGCCATCTTCTATCCGTTCGCAGTATTCATGAATCTGGGCGGTGTACTAGATACATTTATCTTTGCTATGATTGCCGCTTACGGCTCTAGTATTTTGGCTAGTCTATCAGCTTTAGGGGTTGAAATCCCTTATATCGACAAATATGTTAAGAGAAACATCGACAAAGAGAAGTTTTTTCTTAACTCGGAAGAAACAAAGGAGAATAATGACAATGATTAATTTTAAACTTCGCTTACAAAACAAAGCTACTTTGGTAGCTCTTATCTCAGCAGTTTTCTTGATGTTGCAACAGTTCGGGCTTGAAATCCCGCACAATATCCAAGAGGGTGTTAATACATTCGTTGTGATTTTGGTAATCTTGGGTATCGTAACTGACCCAACAACTAAGGGTGTGGCAGACAGTGAACGTGCATTAAACTATAACCAACCTCGTGAGGACTAGCTTATGGCTAAACTCATGACCTCTATCAACCAGATTGAAGGGGGTGACATTCTCAAGAGTGGGGATGTTACTTCCTTGTTTGGTTTTGAAATCTTAGGGGCTGATGGCAAGCGTATGGAGCTATCCGGCACGGGTAAGCTCACACTGTCTAATGATGAAACCGTGGCACTCTACCAAGATGTAACCGTTGAGAACGGACATTTTACATTCGTCATGGGGGATGTCGTAGAGCCCGGAACATACTACCTCGAAATTAAACTGAACGGACATATTTTCCCGTCTAATAATTTCAAGGTCAAAGTGAAGAACTCACTGAATGCAGATAGCGTCGTGCCATCGGACAAGAGCCCTAAATTAAAGTTACTAGCGGATGAATTGCGAGAGTCTGGGTTAATTACTGGTGGCAGTGATACTACGGAAGACCTCGTTAATATCTACAATCTAGCTAAAATTTGAAAGGAAACAATAAATGAGTAAATTACACGATTTTGCCCAAGCCGTGGGTGCGGATATCAAGGAAATTAAAACGGCATTAGCTGGCAAGGCTGAGAAAGGCGAAGTGACCGCTAACGGTATCACTCAAGACCAACTTAACACCGCAATCACGCAAGCTAAGGCTGATATCATCGGTAATGCACCGGAAGAACTTGATACGCTCAAAGAAATTGCTGATAAAATCAGTGCAGCGGGTGGCAATACTGATAGCGGCATTATCTCGAAAATGACCGAATTGGGTGGCCGTCTCGATACCATCGAGCAAGAAGACCTTGTGAGCGTATACAACACAGCGAAAGCGTGAGCCTATGAGTAAGTTCACAGAATTTGCTCAAGCGGTCGGGAACGATATCAAGGAAATTAAAGATAAACAATCTTCATCCTTGTCTATCAGCCAAGCGTATGGGTTATTTCCGACTTATAATAACTTTTTCCAACAGGTTGTAGAGCAAAACAAATGGGCGGAAGACCCACTTGTAACAAAATCTCAATTACCTACAAGCGAAATTGAGACTTTAAAACAGAAAGTCGAAGAATTGGAAAGAACGCTTTCGGAGATTAAACAAGCTATTCAAAAATAATTTAAGGAGGCCTACTATATGGCAACAGATAATGACATCATTCTATTCGCAGAAAATCTAGCTAACGCCGGCGTCGGTACTGATGCAGATGGATCGTGGGGGACACAATGCGTTGACCTGCCTAACTCTATCTCAATTAACTTCTTTGGCCGTGCTCTTTGGGGTAACGCCATTGACTTGCTAAACTCAGCGGCAGCAGCAGGCTACGAGGTCGAGTACAACCAAGAAGGCAACCTCGACAGCCGTCCACGTCGTGGGGCTGTATTCGTCATGGATACCACTTACATCGCAGGGCATTCATACGGCCACACTGGCTTGGTTATCGAAGATTCAGACGGCTACACCATGCGAACCATCGAGCAAAATATTGACGGCAACGCTGATAGCTTATATGTCGGTGGTCCCGCTCGTTACAACACACGTAATTTTGATGGCATTGTAGGCTGGTTCTATTTCCCAACGGACAACCAATCACAATCCCCTGCACCAACCCCAGCCCCGTTTGATGGTATAATTACTATCAACGAGGAAACCGGGACATTCACGGTTGAAGTATCAGCTCTTAACGTTCGAGCTGGTGCCGGTCTAGGCGCTGAAATCGTGGCAGTCTATGGAGCCGGTGAAACTATCAACTATGATGGCTGGTGTGATGTTGACGGCCATATCTGGATCAGTTACATTGGCGGGTCTGGTAATCGTCGCTATGTTGCAGTCGGACAATCAGAAAATGGTCGTCGTGTAACGTCATTCGGTTCATTCGCCTAAAATGTAAATAACAGACCACGAATCAAAATAAAATAAAAAGGAGTATATCACCTCCCGACAGACCACAGTTCGGAAATCATGGTGGTAGTGGTCGAAGCCCTAGCATTTGCTGGGGCTTTTTTTATTTGGTATAATATATCTATCCATCATAGGCAAAGAGCTACGAGGTTATCTCATAGCTCTTTTTTATATTTGCTAATCTCCACGATAAGTGATAACATATTCTTCGGAATACTTGGCGTCTTTCGATAAATTCCTCGAACTGTCCCCCGGCTTTTAGTCGGGTTTTTTTGTATTAAAAAGGGGCAAATAAGGGGCAATAAGTGTAAACTTTAGTAACTTTATGTGAGTTTTACCGTCTATATATTGCACGCATATATCCTTATTTAATAGGTTTTCTTCCTATTATATACGCATTTAAAATGGTACTAACAGAATACCGTGGTTTGAAATCATTCTACAACTTGAAAAAATAAAACGTTGATTT
>NZ_LSIW01000145.1:0-308 GCF_001556435.1 Streptococcus sp. CCH5-D3 | reverse complement strand
TCGATTCAGACTGTGATGTTGATGTTGACGCACTTTCTGAAGCTGAGACTGAATTCGACTCCAACTGTGATGTTGATGTTGACACACTTACTGAGGCTGAAGTTGAGTTCGACTCAGACTGAGATGTTGACGTTGATGCACTTTCTGACGATGACTCGGAAGTTGAGGCTGATTGTGATTCTGAAATTGATTCACTTACTGACGATGATTCTGAGTTTGACTCGGATTGTGACGCTGATGTCGATTCGCTCTTTGATGCTGACTCTGAGTTTGACACTGATTGTGACTCACTAATTGATTCGCTTACT
>NZ_LSIW01000144.1:0-318 GCF_001556435.1 Streptococcus sp. CCH5-D3 | reverse complement strand
TATCTTGGGTAACCGTCTTAGTTGGAACGCTTGCTTTATCCGCATAGTAGCCAGTGACATTTGGTGTTGGCACTGACGCATAATCCGTCTTATTAGCTACCCATGGTTCATTAGGGTTAAGAATTTCACCTGTAACTTTATCAAGTTCCAATGTACGTGTCCATTGGGCGTTTTGAACGTTATCAGGTGGTGTTTGAGCACCTGCTCCTACATAATGAACAGTTGATGTCACATCTTTCTTCCATTGATCTTTCGCAGGGTAGTTTGGACTGTTTGGATCATTTGGATTGATTGGATCTGTTGGATTATGTGGATCAT
>NZ_LSIW01000143.1:0-25259 GCF_001556435.1 Streptococcus sp. CCH5-D3 | reverse complement strand
GCTTCCTAAGACTGGTGAGGAAAACTCATCATTGTCAATGGCATTTGGTGCTTTGGCAACTGCAACAGGTCTCGCCTTTCTTGCTAAACGTAAGAAAGGTGAAGAATAGGTCGAAGATTATTCGTATTTCAGAATTGTAATAGTCTTTGCTATGCTTAGATAAGCACAAAAAAACACCTTCATGTTAGCTAACCATTCTAGCTAGAAGGTGTTTTTTGATTTGGAGATGTTGTGATAGTTTCAAAATGGAACAAACCTTTTGAAATACTAACGACTACATAAAAATAGGAGACCACTTAAACAAGGACTCCTATTTGTTGGTTTGCTCATTATCTTGTTTAAACATCACTGTTCCCACAGTTACGAGAATAGTTAACAGAATCGGTATAAATCGAAAAACTCCCCAGTCAGGGTCATAAGCAAAAAGGACAGAAGCTATATAAGAAATGATGCTTGTGTATAAGAAGTTTTTATTACCTTTTTTACGACCAATACCTGTTAAAATAGTTGCAATGATAAAACTAATCAAACTAGGTGCTAGGAAAATTATTATAAGTATTCCCCAAGGATCTGACAGACCTAAGAGCAAGAATAAGACAAGATAGACTATGGCTAAATAAAAGGCAATTGACAGGAGAATAGAAGCAACTCTGTTGTCTGGAGAATTATTCTTAATGAGGTCCGGCTTAATGACCTCTTGACCAGTCTTACCCTTATCTTGGCTTGTGTTGAAGTTTGTATGTTGTACTGACATCTTTCTCACCTACCCCCCTATTTGTATTTAAGTAGGTTAACTCTTTTCACCTTTATTATACTCCTTTTTTTCCTTAGTTTCAGCAAGGTCGATAGGCTTTTGAGCCATTTTTATAAGATGAATTGTTGCTCGTGTTCTGCTTTCTTACTGGCACTATAGGTCCCAATTTAAAGCCCTTACACCTCACTAAGTAATGAATGGCTTAGATAGTTAGAATTTAGTTTTTATATGAGAAGCTAGACTAAAAAAGGCACCATCTTAACAGACCTAATGGTTTGGTAAGGATGGTATTTTTTGTCGCTTTGAGAGAAGTGCCTTAAGGATTTTGTGAATTTTCATTAGATTTCCTTGTAATCCCATTAAAAGAAGTACCTTATCAATAATCATTCTAAATATCTATAGAGTGTCAGTTATCTTTTTCTCAACAACACTAAAATGAGCATGTTTATAATGCTAAACACTCATTTAAAACTAATGTCATTAAAGTAATAAAAGGACTTTTCTAAAAATTATGAAAATTTATCGAATCTTATTGAAAAAAAGCTTTCAATGATTTAGAATGAAGCTATAAATGGGAAAAAGGAGTCTTTTTATTATGGACAAAAAAGTACATTATAAGATGCACAAAGTTAAGAAACAATGGGTAACCATCGCAGTTACAGGGATGTCACTCGGTGCAGTCTCAGCTGTTTCATTAGGGACTAACGACGGTGTCGTTCAGGCCGACGAACACACGGATGCTACTGTAGCCATCCCCGATATTTCTGTTGATACGGGGACTGTATCTAACGATACAACGACTGCTCAGGATCCAACTACAGCAGTTGCAACGACAAACAATGCCGCAACTGACCAAGCAGCTCCAACAGCAACTTTCGATTTGACAACTGATACAACAAATACAGTTGTAGCGAATGCTGTTGATACGGCAGCGACAGTCGGCACTGATCGTGTGGCAACTACAACAGATACAACAGCAACCAACGATACAGCTGTTGATACAACAAATAACAATACTACAACTGATACAACAACAGTTACAGACCGTGCAGCGACACGTGAACGTCGTGCGACTGGTACCCGCCGTGGTCCTACAGGAGGCCGTCGTGCTACTCCAGTTAACGGCAATAATACGGTCACAGTAGTAAATAACGACCTTCCAGCAACTAACAATGTAGTAACTGATGGTCCAAGCCACATCAAAACAATTGATGGAAAACAATACTATGTTGAAGATGACGGTACTATTCGTAAGAACTATGTCCTCGAACGTAACGGCGGAAGCCAATACTTTAACGCTGAGACCGGTGAATTGTCTAACCAAAAAGATTACCGTTTCGACAAGAACGGCGGAACAGGTTCATCAGCTGACAGCACAAACACAAACGTTACTGTAAATGGTGATAAAAATGCCTTTTATGGTACAACTGATAAAGAGATCGAACTTGTTGATGGTTACTTCACTGCCAACACATGGTACCGTCCAAAAGAAATCTTGAAAGATGGTAAAGAGTGGACTGCTTCAACTGAAAATGACAAACGTCCATTGCTTACAGTTTGGTGGCCAAGCAAGGCTATCCAAGCGAGCTACCTCAACTACATGAAGGAGCAAGGTCTCGGTACCAATCAGACCTATACGTCATTCAGCTCACAAACCCAAATGGACCAAGCAGCGCTTGAAGTTCAAAAACGTATTGAAGAACGTATTGCGCGTGAAGGTAACACTGACTGGTTGCGTACAACTATCAAAAATTTCGTGAAGACCCAACCAGGTTGGAATTCAACTTCTGAAAATCTTGATAATAGTGACCACTTGCAAGGTGGTGCCCTTCTCTATAACAACGATAGTCGTACAAGTCATGCTAACTCTGACTATCGTCTCTTGAACCGCACACCAACTAGCCAAACAGGTAAACACAATCCTAAGTATACTAAGGATACAAGTAACGGTGGTTTCGAGTTCTTGTTGGCTAATGATATCGACAACTCAAACCCAGCGGTTCAAGCTGAGCAGTTGAACTGGCTCCACTACATCATGAACATCGGTACTATCACTGGTGGTTCTGAAGATGAAAACTTTGATGGTGTTCGTGTCGATGCCGTGGATAATGTCAATGCTGACCTTCTCCAAATTGCTTCAGATTACTTCAAAGCTAAGTATGGTTCTGATCAAAGCCAAGAACAAGCTATTAAGCACTTGTCTATCTTGGAAGCATGGTCTCACAATGATGCCTACTACAATGAAGACACCAAAGGTGCTCAATTGCCAATGGATGACCCTATGCACTTAGCATTGGTATATTCACTCTTGCGTCCAATTGGTAACCGTTCAGGAGTTGAACCACTCATTTCAAATAGTTTAAATGACCGTTCTGAAAGTGGTAAAAACTCTAAACGTATGGCTAACTACTCATTTGTTCGTGCCCACGATTCAGAGGTACAATCAATCATTGGTCAAATCATCAAAAATGAAATCAACCCTCAATCAACAGGGAATACCTTCACTCTTGATGAAATGAAGAAAGCCTTTGAAATCTACAACAGAGACATGCGTAGTGCCAACAAGCAATACACACAATATAACATCCCATCAGCATATGCCTTGATGCTTACACATAAGGACACTGTGCCACGTGTTTACTATGGAGACATGTACACAGATGATGGTCAATATATGGCTAAAAAATCACCATATTATGATGCTATTGAAACCCTCTTGAAAGGCCGTATCCGCTATGCAGCTGGCGGTCAAGATATGAAGGTTAACTACATCGGTTATGGTAATACTAATGGTTGGGATGCTGCAGGTGTCTTGACATCTGTACGTTATGGTACAGGGGCTAACAGTGCTTCTGATGCTGGTACAGCAGAAACACGCAACCAAGGTATGGCAGTTATCGTTTCAAACCAACCTGCCCTTCGTTTGACAAGTAACTTGACTATTAACATGGGTGCGGCTCACCGTAACCAAGCTTATCGTCCATTGCTTTTGACAACAAACGATGGTGTGGCTACTTACTTGAATGATAGCGATGCTAACGGCATTGTCAAATACACTGATGGTAACGGTAATTTGACATTTAATGCAAACGAAATCCGTGGTATCCGTAATCCTCAAGTTGATGGTTACCTTGCTGTTTGGGTGCCAGTAGGAGCTTCTGAAAATCAAGACGTGCGTGTAGCACCAAGTAAAGAGAAAAACAGCAGTGGTTTGGTTTACGAATCAAATGCTGCCCTTGATTCACAAGTTATCTACGAAGGTTTCTCTAACTTCCAAGACTTCGTTCAAAATCCATCACAATACACTAATAAGAAGATTGCTGAAAATGCTAGTCTCTTCAAATCATGGGGTATTACATCATTCGAACTTGCACCACAATACGTTTCAAGTGATGATGGTACTTTCCTTGACTCAGTCATCCAAAATGGTTATGCCTTTACAGACCGTTATGACATTGCTATGAGTAAGGACAACAAGTATGGTTCATTGGCTGACTTGAAAGCAGCTCTTAAATCACTCCACGCTGTAGGTATCTCAACGATTGCTGACTGGGTTCCAGACCAAATCTACAACCTTCCAGGTGACGAAGTAGTTACTGCAACTCGTGTTAATAACTATGGTGAAACTAAAGATGGCGCAATCATCAACCACAGCCTCTATGCCGCTAAAACACGTACCTTTGGTAATGACTACCAAGGTAAATATGGTGGTGCCTTCCTTGATGAATTGAAACGTCTCTACCCACAAATCTTTGACCGTGTTCAAATCTCTAACGGTAAACGTATGACAACTGACGAGAAGATTACGAAGTGGTCTGCGAAGTACATGAATGGTACTAACATTCTTGACCGTGGTTCAGAGTACGTGCTTAAGAATGGTCTCAACGGTTACTACGGTACAAATGGAGGTAAGGTTAGCCTTCCAAAAGTTGTCGGAAGCAACCAATCAACTAATGGTGATAACCAAAACGGTGATGGTAGTGGTAAATTTGAAAAACGTCTCTTCTCTGTAAGATACCGTTATAACAATGGTCAATATGCTAAGAATGCCTTCATCAAAGATAATGACGGAAATGTCTACTACTTTGATAATACAGGCCGTATGGCAATCGGTGAAAAGACTATCGATGGTAAACAATACTTCTTCCTCGCTAATGGGGTGCAATTGCGTGATGGTTACCGTCAAAACCGTAGAGGTCAAGTCTTCTACTATGATGAAAACGGTGTCTTGAATGCTAACGGCAAACAAGATCCAAAACCAGATAACAACAATAACAACAATACATCAGGTCGCAATCAATTTGTTCAAATTGGTAACAATGTTTGGGCTTACTATGATGGTAATGGTAGACGTGTAACAGGCCACCAAAACATTAATGGTCAAGAGCTCTTCTTCGATAACAATGGTGTCCAAGTTAAAGGGCGTACTGTTAACGAGAATGGAACAATCCGTTACTATGATGCAAACTCAGGTGAAATGGCTCGCAACCGTTTTGCTGAAATTGAACCAGGTGTTTGGGCTTACTTCAATAATGATGGAGCAGCCGTAAAAGGTTCACAAAATATCAATGGTCAAAACCTCTACTTTGATCAAAATGGCCGTCAGGTCAAAGGTGCTTTGGCAAACGTAGATGGTAACCTTCGTTATTATGATGTAAACTCAGGTGAGCTCTACCGCAATCAATTCCACGAAATTGATGGTAGCTGGTATTACTTTGATGGTAATGGTAATGCTGTCAAAGGTATGGTTACTATCAACGGACAAAACCTCCTCTTTGATAACAATGGTAAGCAAATCAAAGGTCATTTGGTTCGTGTGAACGGCGTTGTTCGTTACTATGATCCAAATTCAGGTGAGATGGCTGTTAACCGTTGGGTTGAAGTGAGTCCAGGATGGTGGGTTTACTTTGACGCTCAAGGCCGAGGACAAATCTAATCGTTTCCAAACTGTATGAACCGAGACAGTAGTCTCGGTTTTTATGGCATAACTGGGTTTCCGTAAAGACTTAAATGTGGACTGTGAAAAGTCATTTAACCCTTTTCTTGGCTGAGTTGTGAAATACCTCTGACTATTTGGTGCCCAGAATGACATCAAAATAGCCTAATCCAAGTAACTATTATTAATACATAATTTAATACGAGAAAACTTTGAATATAGGGATTTTTATTAAATGGTTCCAATCTATTGACGAAGTGTCAAAGTCAATCTATACTAAAGGTAATGCTAGTTATCTATTGGCATTTCATAGTCGAGGACTAGGCACGGACCTTGTCTGTGTCATTCTCTTAGGTTGTTCCCTTACAACTAAGGTAAGGTTTTAGCTTTTGAAAGATGAGAAGTAGTTGTAATCGTTTTAAGTGTATTTCTTGTAAGAGTGTCTCTAGGGAGAGAAACTACCATTAAAGACCTATCATTTAAGTTATAGAGGGAATCTCATTTTGATGCCACTTTCGTAAACTACTTGATAGATATTGCACATTGAAGCACTATTTTTTCACTTAGGGGTTAAAATGATTAAAGTTCTTACACCTTACTTGTAAAAATTCGATTCTCGTATTATAGTATATATAAGAGATATCAAAAATTTTAATCTTTGATAAGAACTTGTGAGCTTCTCTGAGGGAAAATGAAATCTTAATGGAAAAGATTTCCATGAGAACTTAGCAAGTAAAGGATTTTATTTCTCATAAAAAAGTAGAAAGGGGGAGTATTTTTGAGAGCCTATAGGGAAAATGCGACTGAGGCAGCGGCTAAGGCTAAAACCGCCGAAGCGCATAATGCACGTAAGTCAGCGGACTCTGACTTAGTTGATACTATAGATCTTTCTAATTTATTGACTAACCCAAAAAGTCGCTCTGACCACAGTGCCCCCTCTCCATTAGATTTTGCCAGAGCTGACGAAGCCCTCTTTGATAACCATGCTCAATCGGAAACTGTAAGGATTCCATCCAAGCAGGAGATTATCTTTCAAGGAGCGGATTCGCAAACTCCAGATCCTGAAGTCATGGAAAACCATGTCTTTACTGGGACTAGAGATGGGAAGACTGGTTTAATCGAATGGGACAAGGACAGCTATACCTATCCTAAGATATCGGTACCAGTTGTTCAGGGCTATTTCGCTGACCAAAAGGAAGCGGGTTTTAACGTTGTCACGCCCTATGTGCCAACGGTAACGGAACATGTGACCTATAGGAAATTGGGACGCATTATCCCTGTGACAGAAGATGGGGAATATATTCCAGGTGCTTTGACTAAGCAGTATAACAATAACAAAAAAGATCCACGAAAGGCGGGTGAGACAGCAACACCAGCTGTTCAAGATTATATGACAGATATTAAAAGTGTAGTACCGAACAAACCAGGAGCGGACACTCCGGTTGTGTATCGTAAAATTTTCAAGAAAGCCAGCATCACTTATATTGATGAAACTACCGGTGCTTACTTGGTTAGTGACCAGTTGACCGGTGAATTGGGTGAAGCGATTGAATACGGGACAGCAACACGTATCAAGACTTTCAAGGACATGGGATATGACTTGATTCAGGACGAATTCCCTAAAGATGCCATTTTTGATGATAAAGATATTGATGATCAAGAGTGGTTCGTCCTCTTGCAACACGATGTTGCCAAGGTGGGACCTGAAAATGAACAAGTCCCAGATACTCCAATCAATCCTAACAATCCAGATGGACCTAAATGGCCATCTAAGTATGCTTACGAAAAAGAAGTAAGCTTCACAGTCTTTTACAGAAGTACAGATGGCAATGCGGATTTGCCAGATGCTGATGTGCAAAAGGCTTATTGGGTGCGTACTCTTACCTTCGACAAGGTTACAGGTGAGCTTGTTGATGAGACAGAGTGGTCTCCAAACAAAACCAAGTATTATGATATCTATGCACCAGTAGTTTTAGGCTATTTTGCGGATAGAGTAGAAGTTAAGGGTAGAGATGTTACTGAGGATAATATAGAAGAAACCGTTACCTACGTTCCACTTGGTAAGATTATCCCTATTGATGCGAATGGACGCTTGATTCCAAACGTGCCAACGCCAACCTTTAACAATGATGCCAATAACCCAACCAAGGTTAGTGAGACTCTTGTTCCTCACATTCCGGGTTACCGTCCAATGCAACAAAGTGTCATGCCTGAGAGCTTGACAGACGATATTCTTGTTGAGTACGCTCCAATCCTTGAAGATGTAACGCAACCAACCTTGCAAACTGTCTTCTTCAAAGGTGCTGGCGAAGCAACACCGTCTGTTAATATTCAGTCTGACTTCACCTTCACTGGTAAGTACAACCAAGCAGAAGATACTTACACTTGGGATCAAGACAGCTATACTTTCGCTAAGGTCAATGTTCCAGTTATCGAAGGTTACTTTGCGGACAAGGCAGTTGCTGGTATGCAGGTTGTTACACCTGATAAACCAGAAGCAACAGATAGTGTTGCCTATAAAGAGCTTGGTAAGATTATCCCTGTTGATAGCTTTGGTAATCCAATCGCAGATGCAGAGCCAGTTCATTATGCTAATGATCCTCAAGATGCTACGCAAGTTATTGAGACACCAGCACCACAAGTTGCTGGCTACCAAGCTGAAAGTGAATTGGTATTGCCAATTGACCTCAGCATGGACCAAACATTGGTTTACGAGCCAATCTTGGATGATATCACGCAAGATACGAAACAAACGGTTACCTTCCAAGGTGCAGGCTACAAAGATCCAGTTATCAACATTCAAGATAGCTTCAGCTTCCACGGTAAATTTAACCAAGTGGAACAAACAAGCACTTGGAATCAAGACAGCTTCACTTATGATGTTGTAGAAGTTCCAGTTGTAGATGGCTTCTATGCGGATAAACGTCAAGCTGGTGGTCTTGAAGTTCGCCCAGACCTTCCAGAAGTGGAAGATACAGTAACTTACACAGAGCTTGGTAAGATTATTCCAGTAGATGAGTATGGTACACCTATTGAAAATGCACCTACTCCAAGCTATAACAACGATCCTGAAGATCCGACCATGGCTATGGAAACAGTTGTTCCAGATGTTCTTGGTTACATTTCTGAAAAGGCCTTTATTACTCCAGAACACCCAGGTCAAGATACCAACGTGGTTTATGCTAAGGATGAGCAAAAAGCTATTATCCTTTACATGAATGAGCTTGATAAGTCCGAATTGACTCGTGATGTCGTCGTCGGAAGCTCAGGTGAGAAGATTGACTACTCTACTGATGAACAAATCGCAAACTTGCTCAAACAAGGTTACGAGCTCGTCAACGATGGTTATGCAGAAGCCTTTGACCACACTTACAATGGTGACTCTGACTTTGATCAAGTCTTCGAAGTTGTTCTTCGTGAACGTTTGGTTCTTATTGACCCAGATATGCCAGCACCAGTTGCAGGTGAAGTCGTAGATCCAAACGATGTGAATAGCCCAGTTTGGCCAAATAGCGTAGAGATGCTTGAAAACCGTGCCGATGTGACACGTACAATCCAGTATGTCTTCGAAGAAGGTGGCTTGGCTAGCGACGACTACGTTGAAGTTCTTGATTTCAAACGTTTGGCTAATGTTAACCTTGTGACAGGCGCTATCAATTATGAAGCATGGTCAAGTACTCAAGCTGGCTTCTCAGCTGTACCTTCTCCAGAGGTTGTCGGATTTACACCAGACCGTATGGAAGTAGCCGAAATGACAGATGTTTCTGTAGAAACACCTGAAATCATGGAAGTAGTAACTTACCTTAAGGATGCTCAGAAAGCTACAGTTACTTATGTTGACGGTACAACTCGTAAGAAACTTGAAGTGGTCGACTTGCTTGGTAAATCAGGCGAAGTTATCGATTACTCAACAATCGAGCGCATCAAGTACTACAGTGATCGTGGTTATACCCTCCTTGCGGATGGTTTCACAAACGGTGTTATCTTTGACGGTGATTCACATGTTGACCAAAACTTCATGGTTACCCTTCGTCATGGTACTGTTCAAGTAGGTCCAGATAACATCCAAGAAGCTGGTACACCAATCAACCCAGCAAATCCTGATGGTGCTAAATGGCCAGAACGTGAAAGCTATATCAAAGATGTTACCTTCACAGTTCTCTACACATCTAGCGATGGACAAGCAGAACTTCCTGCCAATAACATCCAAACTGCTCAATGGACACGTAGCTTGACTATTGATAAGGTTACAGGTGAAGAACTTGGTTCAAGCTACTGGACTTCAAATAAAGGTCAGTTTGAAACAGTTATCACCCCTGAAGTAGAAGGCTATAGCGCTGATAAGGACAAGGTTGAAGGTAAGACAGTAGGTCAACGTAACCTTGAAGAAACCGTTGTTTATATCCCGCTTACAGGCGATATCAATGGTAAACCTAAAGAAAACAAGGCAGACGATATTGTTGTTGAAGAGGTTCAAGACCTAGAAGTTCTCGACCAAGTCGAAGAACAAGTGGAATCTCATGAGGGACCAGTAACTTATGGACCAGGCGATGACTTTGAAGCACCTGTTTCAAGTCAAGCTGAGGGTAAAGGATCTAAACACAAGATGCCAATTAATCTCTCAAATGAGGAAGAAGCAAGTAAAGGTAAGATTGAAGAAACCATCAATATCGCAGGCTTCACCGTATCGGTAACAGGCCTAGGACTTGGCCGCAACGGACGTAAGAAGAAAAATAAAAAAGATTACAAAGATCAAAAAGACAAATAATATAAAGACCTGAATGACTCAGGCATGCCCAGACAGAAAGAAAATCTCAAGTTGCATAGAGCACTTGGGATTTTTTTGTAGATTGGGTAAGTGAGGTCTGTGGTTGAATATTAAGCATTATCAAAATAAAAGAAGGTATCTAAACATATACTGATATTGATTAAATTGATGATAAAAACTATAATCTAGTTACAAGTGTTATGTACTTAAATGTTCATTCAAATACTGTTAAATTTAACTTACAGCTTGTTTTAAAAAAGAGGTACCATGTCTATTTCGTTTACTTATTATGGCGTTGCATGTGGCGTCATCTCCATTGATAATCAATTTTATATCGGAATTGATCCTGATTTATCACCTAAAGGAACCTTAGTCCAGTTTAAAGGATTTGTTTCCGAGAAACAAACTGATGTTCATAAGGATAAGTCTCTTCTTAGTAAAGTTGATGTATGGCTAATTACTCATGGGCATCAAGATCATTTGGATGATGTAGGGAAAGATTATTTGAAGGGTAAAACAGTCATTTCTCCTAATAAGAAAATCTTAAATGGCGTGTCATGCTTAAATAATAGTGTTTTAAAATGGGGAGAAGAACAATCATTTCAAGTCGCTGATTACTTTATCACCATTAAAGCTTTACCAGCTTATCATGCCAGCAACTACATCATACGAAAGATTGTTGGTAAAGTGAATGGTTATCAAATATCAATTACAAGTTCGTCAGAAACTAAAGTCATTTATTTTACCGGTGATACTGTTTTGTACCCAGACTTAACAAAAAATGTTCCTAAAAATATAGATGCCATATTTGCTAATTTAGGTGCTGTAAAATCAGGTTCATTTGGTGGACCATTTACCATGGACTTGAAGATGTTAAATCGAATGAAAGATCTCCTTCAACCTAAAAGGATTTATCCCATTCATATAGATGATTATAGTCATTACAAGACAACTAAAAAAGAAGTTGAAGCAGCAGGCTATAGGGTTTTAGCTGTTGGTGAGACCATCGATATATAATTTATTGAGCGAATTGAATACTCTACTAAAATGAACTTGTTTATGGCATTCTTACTCACGTTTGCATTGTAGTCTCGCTTGTGGTAACATCACTTCTATACTACAATATAGGAAAACAACCACAAAAGGAGTATGCCATGCCGACAGAATATGAAAAAATGATTGCGGGTGAGTTTTATAAACCTAGCGACCCTGAGTTACGTGCCCTAGCAGCTAAATCCAGAGAAAACCAAATGGCCTTTAATGTGGAACCTGACCGTCTCAAGAGGGCAGAGATTGTCAAATCTTGGTTTGGTTCGACTGGTCAAAATATTGCCATGAATCCTCAGTTCGTTACGGATTATGGTGTTAATATTCATCTAGGTGAAAATTTTTACTCTAACTGGAATTTGACTATGCTGGATATTTGTCCTATTACGATTGGCGATAACGCCATGATTGGTCCTAATTGTCAGTTTTTAACACCTCTTCATCCGCTTGATCCAACCGAGCGTAATTCAGGTATTGAGTACGGAGCACCTATTACGATTGGTGATAACTTCTGGGCTGGTGGAGGCGTGACTATTCTTCCAGGCGTTACTTTGGGGAATAATGTAGTGGCTGGAGCAGGAGCAGTTGTAACTAAGTCCTTCGGTGACAATGTGGTGCTAGGTGGAAACCCTGCGCGTGTTATCAAGGAAATTCCTGTAAAGAAAGCCTAATCAAGCAACTCAAGGATTTAAGTCCTTGAGTTTTTTTGAAATCTATTGAAAGTTGAGTGGAGATCTTTTGAAAAGTTATTGACATTAGCTTCTAAAACTTTTATACTAAATAACGCTAGTTAGCTAACAATATAGTTAAGGAGTTATTTTTGGACCATTTTGGACGCTTGTTGAAGCAAGCCAATAACAATATGATGCGCCACTTTGATCAGTTTGCTAGGCAGTATGATTTGACTGGAAATCAGATGGCCATTATCGATTTTATAACCAATCATGCTAATCATGAGGTATTTCAACGTGACATTGAGCACGAATTTGAGATTCAGCGTTCGACAACGACAGTTCTCTTACAACGGATGGAGAAAAAAGGCCTTATCGAACGACATACCTCATCGAAAGACGCTAGGCAAAAAGCGGTTGTTTTAACGGATAAGGCAGTAAAAATCGCGTCTGCCTGCCAATCCTATCTTCGAAAAGAAGAGGAAGAGTTTGCCCAGCAATTTTCATCTGAAGAGAGAGAAGTCTTTCTCAAAATCTTACAACACTACCGCAATATTTAAGTTTATATAGGAGGAACAAATACTTATGTCAGACGAAAAAATCTCCACTAAGATCCTGTGTGCCATCTTTGCGACAGGAATCCTTTCTTTTTGTGGAGTGGCTGGTGAAACAGCTATGAACATCACCTTTCCTGTATTGATGAAGGCATTTTCGGTTAATACGTCAACAGTACAGTGGGTTACAACCATCTACCTATTAGTCGTTGCTTGCGTGGTGCCCTTATCTGCCTATCTCAAGCGCTCGTTTAAGATGAAAACCATCTTTCTTGTCGCAAACCTTTTGTCTATCTTAGGTGTTCTCATTGACTTTATAGCTCCTAGTTTTAGCTTTGTTGTTTTGGGACGATTGGTTCAAGGGATGGGAGTTGGTTTTGCCCTACCTCTCATGTTTAACATCATTTTGGAGCAGGTGCCAAGTCGTAAGATTGGTCTCATGATGGGAGTTGGGACACTGATTACAGCAGTTGCACCGGCGATTGGACCAACTGTTGGTGGACTTTTGACGGCACATTTTGGTTGGCGTTCTATCTTCCTCATTCAGTTTCCTATTCTCTTGGCTTCACTGATTGCAGGGCTTCGCTCGATTGAGCAAAAGAGTGAGGTTAAACGTGAATCTTTAGATATCCTCAGTCTACTGGCTACCATCTTTCTTTTCTTGGGCCTGATTTTAGGTCTTCATGGGGTTGCTGAACATGCCTTCTTCAGCTTCTCAGTCTTAGGTTGGCTTTTGATTGGGATCTTAGGTCTTGTCATTTTGATTTGGCGTTCTACAACATTAGAAAATCCCATCATCAACCTCTCTATTTTGAAAAATCGTAAACTGACAGGTCATATCATCGCTTTCTTTTCTTTCCAATTGGGTTCCCTTGCGATGAGTTTCCTCTTGCCAAACTATGTGCAGTTGGTTAACAACTCTAATACCACTCTTGCAGCCTTGATGCTCCTCCCAGGAGCTATCATTGGTGCAGGATTTGCTCCGTTTTCGGGTATCATTTTAGATAAGATGGGAGCTCGTAAACCAATTCTGATTGGAGCAAGCCTTATCGTTCTTGCTCAGTTGCTATTTAGCTTGTTTGGTCTCTCCCTTTCAAATACTTTGATTCTCGCCTTTTACATGATTTTCATGACGGGACTTGGGGTTGTCTTTGGTAATGTCATGACCAATGGACAGAAACAACTGTCGCTTGATCAACGAGCCGATGCTAATGCCATCTTTAACACCCTCCAACAATTTGCAGGAGCAGTGGGAACAACACTAGCATCTCTAATTGTTGCTATGAGTCAAGCTAACCACAAGATTGACTTTGCACGAGCAACGGCTCAAGGTAGTCGAAATGGCTTTGTGGTCCTATTTGTTTTGGCTATTTTCCAACTCCTTGTCTTAGTTAGTGTTGTTAAAAAGAATGATTAATAACAAGTTTGAAGCAAAGGAAACATGCTTTCCCTTGCTTTTTCTTTCCTTAAGCGAACTACTAATTTTACTGCAAATTTTAGTGTTAGTTTAAGGATTATGACTTATAATAAGTTTAAAGAAAAAAAGACCTTTCGTTGTAGATACGAGGAAGAAGGAGAGACTATGTCTTTACTCAAGAAAATGCGTCCCGAACAATCCCTAAAGAATCTGAGGTGGTTTGATATCGGTATTGTTACGCTCATTATGTTTGGACAGTTTATCGTGCGTTCAACCGAAATATATTTGGCGAGTTTGGCTCCAAGCGTTTCCACAGCAATCAGTGAGACATCAACCAATACAGCCAGTGAAGGAGCAGGCTATTCAAGTAATTTCACCTTGCAGATTATTCTCCTAGCCTTAGCGATTATTTACCTCTGGATACGTCATTTTGACTTTAAACAATTACCTATACGCCTAAAGTGGTCTGTTCTTTTTTGGGTACCCTTTATTTTCGCTATTATGGGCTTGTTCGCCGATATGGTTAGCACCTTGTCAGGACAGTATAATTACTTTAGTCCTCAAGTTTTAGCCTTTGTTAGCCCTATGGCCGTGCTTAATAAATTTATGGCTTTGTCACCTATGGCCATTGCCTACGGACTGTTAAACGGTTTCTACGAGGAATTTTTCTTCTTAGGGCTCTTGACCTCAGTAAAGGAGAAGTATAAGTGGTGGGTCTTGCTCTTTTCAACCCTTGTCCGTGTGTCCTTTCATACCTATCAGGGCATGCTATGGGCTCTGGTTATTGGTGTGGTCTTTGGTATACTCTATTATTTTCTGTATAAATACAAGGTTAAAAACCTCCTTCCATTCTTCCTAGCTCATGCTTTAGCGGATATGTTTGGCTCAAGCCTCATTTATCTCTTGGTCAACTGGAATTATTAGTACAACAACTCCCCTCGTTTAAGTACGAGAGGAGTTTTCTTTTATTGTTAGATGTATCTTAATGAGCTTAGTATTATCGCTTTTAATTTAATAATTCTTTGAAGAAGTTTTCTACTTCAGGATGAAGATTATTTTCCTTAAGTGTAACTAGTGAAACATAAAGCGACATGCGTTCATCTTTAACCATTGGGATAGCAATTAAATCTTTGTCTTCCTTTGTTATAGCGATTTCAGAAAGGAGACTGATACCAATTTTTTTACGAAGGAGTTGCTTAAGCAAATTAATATCATCTGTTTGAAAGAATGGTGTTGCAGCATGATGATAGTGATCATTCAAATGTTGAAAAGCTTTTAGATGAACAAAATGTTCGTCTAAAATAATAAAATTTTCATTTAGTACGTCAGAGAAAGCGATAGCTTCCTTATCTACCAATGAGTGGCCTGATGGCAAAATATAATAAAGATCACTTGTCATAAGAGTTTTAACTGAAAATCGTTTATCGATAATCGGTTCTAAGCTTCCCATAAAACTGGCATCTAGTTCTCCCATAGATAAGAGGTTTAGCAGTTCAATAGAACCTTCTTGTATAGGGTGAATATTTCGAAGTGCTGAGACATTCTCAATAAAAGCAGGCTCTTTACGAACAAGATAGTCAATAATAAGAGGCGGAAACCCAATTGTATTATAGGAAGAAAGGCTTCGAAGTATTTCTTTTTGGGCACCTTGCATTTCTGGAAGAGCTTTCTTTACATGACGTAATAATATATCACCTTGTGGAGTTAGCTTAAATGTCCTATGTGAGGGATCATGCACAAGTAATTGGCAATGAAACTCCTTTTCTAAACGTTTAATGGCATAAGAAATAGATGGTTGACTCACCCCGTTTTTTCGAGCTACTTCAGTGAAAGATTGTAGCTTGCTTAGGTCATAAAAGTAGTTTAAGTCTTTAAGATTCATAAAATCACACTTTCAAAAAATTGTTAAAAAAAGTTACATAGACAAGACTAGATGAGACGATAAGTAAATATTATCCGTAGTGACGTGTTTGACTATAACTTTTTTATTGAGTTAGAATGTGGTGATGAGTCAGGAGATGATTATAGGTTATCAAGAATATCTTCAAATATGGCTAGGATTTTCTCCCTTTTATCAAGAGGAACTTGTTTCAGCTTCATGTTAACTCTTTTCAATGAGAGGTTATCGGTTTGGTCAGTGGTGGCCTCGAGACTATCGAAATTGAAAAAATCCTCCGGTGTCAAGTTTAAGGCGACAATCACTTTTTCTAGACTGTGAATGGTCAGATTCACATTTTGGTTCTCTAATTGATTGATATACTTGAGTCCGAGTCCTGCCTGTTCCGAAAGTTCCTCCTGGCTCATTTTGTTTTGTTTACGAAAATATTTCACTTTTTGTGAAATATATTTTTGTAGATAATTATTAGTTGTCATATAAACAGAATACAAGTTTTAAATGACAAAAATAACTTTTTAAACAATACAAAGTATACTATAAAATCCATATTATTGTTTATTAGTTCAATATGCTAGTCTCTATTAGTACCATCACAATTGTTGCTACTATATAGCCTGTAAAACAAATGTGTTATACGGTTAGGCACAGATAAAGTGGTTGTCCATTTGTATCTGGAGGAAAGATGATAACTGGTTGTATAGTTGATTCTGTCATAATTCTTTTTGCCCATTATAACATAAAAGAAATGAGTGGACACTATAAAGCACATTGTTCTTTAAAACGACTATTTTAAGTAGTATAATATGAGTAAAAAGGAGGTTGCACTATGACTGCACATGATATTTTAAACAACCCTTTCCTCAATAAAGGTACTGCCTTTACCTTAGAGGAGCGAAAGGAACTAGGCCTTATTGGTTTACTGCCACCGTATGTTCAAACGATTGAAGAACAAGCGGCGCAAACTTATGCGCAAATGCGAACAAAGGTCAATGATTTGGAAAAACGTTTGTTCTTAATGGAAATCTTTAATACAAATCGAACTCTTTTCTATTACCTTTTTGCTCAGCATTTGGAAGAATTCAATCCAATTGTCTATGACCCAACCATTGCCGATACTATTGAAGGTTATAGTGACCTCTTTGTAGATCCACAATATGCGGCATATCTTGATATCAATCATCCTGAAAATATTGAAGCCACTTTGAAAAATGCTGCCGGCGATCGCGAGATTCGTCTCATTGTAGTGACAGATGCAGAAGGAATCCTTGGGATCGGTGACTGGGGAACAAATGGTGTCGATATTTCTGTTGGGAAATTGATGGTCTATACGGGTGCTGCAGGAATTGATCCTTCTATGGTCCTTCCTTTAGTCATTGATGCAGGGACTAACCGTGAAGAACTTCGTAACAATCCTAATTACTTAGGAAATCGTCACGAACGGGTCCGCGGAGATCGTTACTACGACTTCATTGACCAATTCGTTCAAACAGCAGAACGTCTCTTTCCTAAACTCTACCTTCACTGGGAAGATTTCGGTCGCTTGAATGCTGCCAATATTCTTGAAAAATACCGGAAACAAATTCCGACTTTTAATGATGATATTCAAGGTACAGGAATCGTTACCTTAGGTGGTATCTTTGGTTCATTGGATATTAGTGGTGAAAAATTAACCGATCAAGTTTATCTCTGCTATGGTGGTGGTACTGCGGGTGCAGGAATTGCCTCTCGTGTTCTTCGTGAAATGGTGAGTGAAGGTCTTTCTGAAGAAGAAGCCTATAAACGTTTCTTTATGGTTGATAAACAAGGTCTTCTCTTTGATGACATGGATGACCTAACTCCTGAACAAAAACCGTTTGCTAAGAAACGTGCTGACTTTAGCAACGCAGACAAGTTGACTGACCTACTTGAAGTAGTGAAGACTGTGAAACCAACCATTCTTGTAGGAACTTCAACTCAACCTAATACCTTCACTAAAGAAATTGTAGAAGCTATGTGCGAAAATACTGAACGTCCAATGATATTCCCATTATCAAATCCAACCAAGCTAGCAGAAGCTAGTGCTAAAGATTTGATCGAATGGTCAGATGGTAAGGCTTTTGTCGCAACAGGAATTCCTGCTGATACGGTTTCTTATAAAGGTGTAGACTATGTGATTGGTCAAGCCAATAATGCCTTGATTTACCCAGGTCTTGGTCTAGGTATGCTGGCTTCTGAAGCAAGTCTTTTGACAGATGAAATGATTGGAGCGGCGGCTCATTCGTTGAGTGGTATTGTCAATCCAGGTCAACCGGGAGCTCCTGTCTTGCCACCATTCAAGTATGTAGCAGATGTTTCTATTAAAGTAGCAGAAGCAGTAGCTAAAAAAGCGCAAGAACAAGGTCTTGCGCGTGCCAAGGAAACAGATATGGCTAAAGCAGTTCGTGATTTGAAATGGTATCCAGAGTATAAATAATTCATTTTTGCTTCCTATCCTTCGCTAGCGACAGGTTTGTATGGGCTATGGACTTAAGTAATTTAGAAAGGATACCTATGTCACTTTTTTTAACCTCGATTACGAGTATCATTCCGATTATCGCTATCATCATTTTGGGATATATTCTGCAGGTGAAAGGATGGTTTGGAGATAGTTTTGGTCCAAACCTATCTCGTTTGATCATGAATGTTGCCTTGCCAGCGTCAATCTTTGTGTCGGTGATGAAATACCTAACACTAGATAAGCTAATCAGTCTCTCTGGAGGCCTCCTTTATACTTTTGTAGCATTTATCTTGGGATATGTCGTAGCTTATATTGCAGTTATACTTTTCAAGGTCCGTCCAGGACGTCGAGGAACCATGATTAATACCTTTGTGAATGCCAATACTATTTTTATTGGTTTACCACTAAACGTTGCTCTTTTTGGGGATCAGGCGCTTCCTTACTTCTTAATTTACTATATCACCAATACGATTTCTACCTGGACATTGGGCGTGTATTTGATGACGAGCGACAGTAAATCGGGTCAAAGCAAAGAGACAACAAAATTCGACTGGAAGAAATTACTACCAGCTCCGCTTGTTGGTTTTCTTGTAGCTCTACTATTTTTGATTCTCCGAATTTCTATTCCAGATTTCGCAACGAATACCTTAACTTATGTTGGAAATATCGTCACTCCCCTATCTCTGATTTATATCGGTATTGTTCTTGCAAAGGCAGGCTTGAATACGATTGCTTTTGATAAAGATACAATTGTCGCTTTGGTTGGACGCTTTATCCTAGCTCCTCTGATCATGCTTCTTGTCTTGAAGTTTTTTGGCCCAAATATGGCGACAGTAGAATTTAAGACCTTCATGATTCAGTCCGCTACACCAGCTTTAGCTGTTCTCCCGATCCTTGCTAATCAGGGAAAAGGAGATGTGGAATTCTCTACGAATGTGGTGACTCTAAGTACGGTTCTATTTATCGTTGTTATTCCAATATTACAAACTTTGTTAGGATAAGAGGAAGAGATTGTGAGAACAATTTTGAATGGCGTGAAAAAATGGCAGAGACTTATCAAACTTGTGCTATTTTTATCTATTGCTAGTCTGGTTATTGTAGAGATAATCAGACTTTTTAAGACCATTTCGTTTGATAAGATTGGAGCAATCTTTGGAGAACTATCTCCAATAAAAGTCATTAGTTTAGCTTTGCTTGGTTTTATGGCAGTAGCGCCTATGATGCTCTATGATAGAATTCTAAATAAAGAACTTAATCAGAAACAAAAATTATCTTACTTACTAGAAACAAGTTGGACCATAAATAGCTTGAATAATATGATTGGCTTCGCCGGTTTGGTGGATGTTGGTTTACGATATTCTTTCTATGGAGATGAGGAACGACCTGAAAAAAGTATGCAGGGAATTTCTCGTGTCATACCTTATTTTATGAGTGGTTTCTCCCTGTTTGCACTGTTAAGTTTAGTTTTTATAATTATATTTCCTATTTCAATGGGGATAAAACAGTATTGGCCGGCTCTTTTAGGATCTTGTCTCTATCTTCCAATTATTTTATTTGTTTCAAACAGAAAAAAATGGGTCTATTTTGGTCAATTGAGTGGAAGGACAATTAAATCTTTAGTATTTGCTTCTGGCCTTGATTGGGCTAGCGTATTAAGTTTTTTTCTTTTGGTTGGGTATGCTTTAGGCTATAATTTACCAATTTATGATATAATCCCCCTCAAGGGATTTAGTTCTGTGTAAAACGGAGCTAAATCCTTTTTATATAGTAAAATCAATACCATTAGGAAATGATTTGATTTTTATTAAAAATATGAGATAATAGATTCGGACTAAGTTTAAACAGCAATTTTAGAGGGAGACAATTATGTCAAAACGACTATTATCGGATGAGCCGAATACCCCCAAATCCCTTAAGGAGCTTTTCTGGGAAAATGCGGAAAAAGCTCGTATGGGGGAATTTTGGAAAGACAAGAAGAGTTACAAAGAGCTTTCAGAAGCTACGGGGATTCCGTCAGGAAGCCTTCGGATGCTTTTCATGAACAAGCCTAAGGGAAATATTCCAAAGATTGTAACCATTACTAACGGTCTGTCCAAGGTGACTGGGAAAAACATTACACTTGGGAAGCTCTTAGCTCGAGATAATCAGCATGAGGGTTTTGAGTTTCCAAGAAATCCTGATCAGGTCACCCAGAACTTGTGGCACAACATTCGCAAGAAGTTGGAAATCACGGAAGATATGGCTGAGGGGGAAGTCAGAGAACGCATGACAGCCTTTGTAGTCTCATCTGGTATGGCTCAAACCAACTATAACCTGATCAATCAAACAGGAACGGTATCGCTTGATACTTTGGAAAAATTTTCTAAAAGGCTTAGAGTCGAGCCTTATGAATTATTAGCTACCATAAGACGAAGGGAGATTGTTGATAAGGTTGAAGGTCCTGTTCCTAAGGAAAATGTTAGCGACTCCCACATTGATATTGGCAAGCTTAATACTTTCATTAAATCACAACCTTACTCGCCCAATGGTCAAGAGGTGGCATCTGCAGACTTAAGCCCACAGAATCTCTATCATTATTATGCCAAGGGAAATGTCGGAGATATGCCCATAAAAACAGCCTATAAGTTTAAAAGACTTGTGGATATCTATGAAGCAGAATATGGTATTCTTGAACCTTCAAGCAGGGTATTAGATGTCAAGGAACTGGAAAAATTCCTTTATAGTGGCATGATTACTGGCTATGCCATTGCTAAAACAGGGTTGATGAATGCGACCAATGGAAATCTCTATATCAAGGGCAAACGTCCTATCGAATCCATGCAACTGGATCGTGCCTTCGGTCTCTATAAACACCTAAAAAGACTGAAAAAGGACTAATAAATTCTTTACCAAACAAAAAGCCAAAATCAGCATTCTGATTTTGGCTTTTTGTTTGTTTTTTTATCTGTATGACTAGTAAGAATAATTTTAGTCGATTTTCTTACATTTCTTACATTTCTTACATTTCTTACAATTGCTTCACACGTCCATTTTCATCAAAATGATAAGTCACACCATTGATGGTACGAGTTTGGTTGGTTACGAGAAATATCTTGACTACTCTTAGTGTTCTTTTCAAAGTAAAGTAGGACACATCATTAAGAAATAGCACGTTTTATTAATCAAAACTTTTATAAATTAGGTATATTTTAATTTACTGCAAATAATATAAATTTATTATAAATTATAATGTATTATTAATTTATAATCTTCATAACTATGTTGGATATGTGTTGTTAAATTATGAAAATAAGATGATTGTTTGTTGTAATCTTTGTTTCATTATGTTAAACGACATATATACTGTATCGTTATAAAAATCGTACTAGTGTAAAAAAAACAGAAAATTTTATTGACAGTTAAATTATAAAGGGGTAGAATACGGTTACAGCATAAATGTTAAGCAACAGCAATTGAATCATAATTCAATTGGGAGGAATTTATGAAATGAAAGATTTTTTTAATCGACGCCAACGTTTTTCTTTGAGAAAATATTCAATCGGCGTTTGCTCAGTGCTTTTGGGAACAGCACTGTTTGCAGCACATGGTGCACAAGCTGATGAGCTTGCCAGTACCGACACACCGGTAACACCAGAGGAATCTGTTACCGGCGATGATTCGAGTAGTTTAGTAACTACTTCAACAACAACGGCACAACAGACAGATCCTACGTCTGTTGTTTCAGCATCTACTGAACCATCTGCAACACTTGATTTAACTCCAAGTGTAACAACTTCTGCGGATGCATCAACAGGAGAAACAACAAATACACAGGCTGAGACAGCAAAAGAATCTAATGAGTCTGTTTCAGAATCATCTGTTGAGAATCATTCAGATAAAGTGAGTCAAACTGATAGTTACGAAAATTCATCTGATAAAACTCAAAAGTCATCTAATTCGGATGATTCTAATCGTTCTAGTCGTACGCGTCGTGATACGAGTGCAGCAGCATCAGCTTCATCAACAGTAGCAGTAGATGCTCAGAAAGAAGTATCTAGTTGGAGTGAATTTGTTGCAGCACTTCAAGACAGTAGTATTAAAGAAATTACC
The DNA here is from genome assembly GCF_001556435.1 of Streptococcus sp. CCH5-D3. Lineage (NCBI taxonomy): Bacteria > Bacillati > Bacillota > Bacilli > Lactobacillales > Streptococcaceae > Streptococcus > Streptococcus sp. CCH5-D3. The sequence goes on along the minus strand of NZ_LSIW01000143.1, from coordinate 2,650 downwards.
GTTAAAGGTAATATTGTAGCAGCAGGTGATAATGGTAATACGGATAATGGGCGTTCAGGATCTGTTGACCGTAAAATCACTATTAACACTCAAGCACGTCCACTTACAATCAAAGGTGAAAATCAAAATGCTAGTCTAGATCTTTTGTCAAATACCTTAGAATTAACTGGTGCAGCTTGGGAGCTTAACTTCAAAAACCTTAAATTGGCATCAGCTAACTCAAAGGGACCTGTTGATTTATCTAAGACAAGTGGTCCAAATACTGTTACTTTTGACAATGTAACCAGTGTTGGTTCATCACTTTATGGTGGTGGTGGAAACACCAATGTTGTTATTAAAGGAAATACAACATCAACTGTTAGTGATAGCTATCAATCTGGAAATGGACAAACTCAGTATGTTCAACGTAACGTGGGACAAGCTGGTAGATCAGATAAACGTCGTGAATCAAACATTCATGATGCTAAAGCTGTTATTGTTTCTGAGGGGGCTAGTCTAACACTTAACCGTTCTTCTCAAGGGGATGCAATCACTCTTGAAAGTGGCGCTAAAGTTAGTGTTCAAGATAGAGCTAACCTAACCATTAACATGAACACTGATAACGCTACAGATAGTGCTCGATATCATAATGCTGGTATCTTTATGGCAGATGGCGGTACAGTGGAAACAGGTAAAGAGTCAAAACTTGTACTTAACACTAGTATCGGACAAGGTATTTCGCTTGGTGTCAATCGACCTGGAGATGGTGTAACAGATAAAGATCGTTTCGGTGGTTATGGTGCTGGAAATAGCAATCGTAAGAATGGTCCAAGTAAAGTTATTATCGGTGACGGTGCGACCTTTGAATTAAATGGTCGTGATGGTGTGATGGCCGGTAATAATGCTGAGTTTACAACGGGTGCAACTTCTAAAGTTCGTTTTGAAAATAAAGGCCGTGGTGTTGCGATTGACCTTGGTAATAATTCGAAAGTTAATTTTGGTAAAAATTCTACCAATACATTCCACTCAGTAGGTAAAGGTCCTAAGAGTGGAGGAGGCCCTTCAGGAAGCTATGACGGTTATAACTATATTGGTCTAAATGAAAATGGTCGCATTGTCGTAGATGACTATGCAACATTCCGTGTACAAATGGATGATCGCGGTGATAATGCTTGGGACGATGTTATTTCACTTGGTTCTGAGAATGGACACAAGGATCAACCGTTATTCCAGGCTAATAAGGGTTCTATCGTAGACATTCGAGATGATAATACTAACTACTATGCTGAATTGATTTCAGTAGCGTTGGGGAATAGTTCTAATACCTTTTTCCAATTTAACAATCCACTTTATGTCTCATTACTACGTTATACTAGATCAGACGGTCTCTCAGCTGGAGAGGTGACTGGTAAATTGCCTGCATCTACTCCTCAAGGTAATAACCCTGAAGATATTGGTCATGGTAATATTCTTTATATTTCGAATAAATCAGCTAGTTCAGGTAACCGAGTAGAATTTAACGGTCCAACAGGAACACTCGTTAATCCAGGTCTTGGAACATATACTGTTTATTCATTGAATAAAGATGGTAGAGATGCACAAAGTCGTAATAAGCAAAGTTCTGTTTGGACTAATATTCAAGGTGGAGCATTGAGTATTGCCGGTTTCCAAAGTAACCATGCTGATATTAATCCTGCAAATGCACAATCAGTTCCAACAGGTTCATCTACAGGTGGTATCTCAGCAACTGACAGAACATATGGTATCGACCCTGTTGGTGATAACCGTCAAAACATTTGGATTTCGAACGGCTCAACAATCAATCCTACAGCTATCCATAAAAATGTTATCAAATACGTTTATGAAGATGGCACACCAGTTAAAGATGACGTCATTCAATCATCTGATTGGAATCGTACTCTTGAGGTTGCCATTGATCAGGACCAATTTAAAGATGTTTTGAAGAATTCAACTGTAAGTAATGGTGATGAATTCTTGACTGCTTACAGTAAAGCAAAATACAATGTTGGTGATATCGATGGCGATGGTAAAGCTGATACAGGATGGAGAGTAGCAGGAACGACAAACGATGAGACTGTCAACTATACTGCTGTAACTTCTCCTAAGCTAAGTGGCTATAAGGCAGAAATTTTATCAACTAATGTTCCTGGTCTAAAAGCAGGAGACAATGCAGATAGTGTAGCTGCTTCTTATACTTACAATCCTTCTACTGCGCCAGCAGATACTATCATTGAAACTAGTGCAGGTCGCAGAACAATTTCTGACACTTATTGGCGTAATATTGTAGCTAAATCTGATTTAGGAAGCTATGAAACAGTAGTTGTCTACAAGAAAGAGAAACAGAAAGCGACGATTCATTATGTTGATGTGTCAGCTAATAATAAAGAATTAGCTAGTGATTCTGTTGAAGGTGATTCAGGCGCTACTATTGATTACTCAACTGCTAACAAGATTCAAGAGTTTGTTAATAAAGGATACAAACTAGTGGAAGATGGTTTCACCAAAGCGACAGCAGATGAGAAGAAATATGATAATGATGCTTCTGTAAATCAAGAATTTACTGTTAAGTTAGAACATGATAAAGTTCCAGTTGGGCCAAATGATCCACATAATCCAACAGATCCAATCAATCCAAATGATCCAAACAGTC
>NZ_LSIW01000142.1:0-16024 GCF_001556435.1 Streptococcus sp. CCH5-D3 | reverse complement strand
CGCCAGCAGTTCTCCTTGAACTTGGCTTCTTGTCAAATCCTCAAGAAGCAGCCCGTTTGAATACCTCTGCTTATCAAGAGACTTTAGCTAACGCAATTGTGGCAGGGATTAAGTCTTACTACGAAAAAGAATCTAAAGTTTAAGTTATACGGTTAACCCATCAATATGATGGGTTTTTATGCTATAATTGAGGTAAATACTAAATACAACTAAAGGAGTGCTTATGGGCTACGATTTACTCTTAGAGCGTTTTTTACGTTACGTTAAAATCAATACACGTAGTGACGAAAATGCGACAAGAACACCAACAACACAAAGCCAGGTAGATTTTGCTTTGAAGGTTCTAAAACCAGAATTAGAAGAACTAGGTTTAAGTAACATCCATTATTTGGAAAGTAATGGTTACCTAGTGGCAACCCTTCCGGCTAACGATGACCAATTAACACGTAAGATTGGTTTCATCTCACATATGGATACTGCTGATTTTAATGCAGAAGGTGTGTCACCTCAAGTCATTGACTCTTATGATGGAGGTATCATACCCCTTGGAAGTTCAGGTTATAACCTAGATCCAGCAGATTTTCCAAATCTCAAGAATTATGTCGGTCAGACACTTATTACGACAAATGGCACCACTCTTCTTGGAGCTGATGATAAGTCTGGCATTGCAGAAATCATGACAGCCTTGGCTTATTTGAAGGCTCATCCTGAAATCAGACATTGTGAGATTCGTGTAGGCTTTGGTCCTGATGAAGAAATTGGAATTGGCGCAGATAAATTTGATGTCGATGATTTTGATGTTGATTTTGCCTACACAGTTGATGGTGGCCCATTGGGTGAATTACAGTATGAAACCTTCTCTGCTGCGGGAGCAGAACTTACCTTCCATGGACGTAATGTTCATCCTGGAACAGCAAAAGACCAAATGGTCAATGCCCTGCAGTTGGCAATTGATTTTCATAATCAGTTACCAGCAGAAGAACGCCCTGAGTTGACAGATGGCTATCAAGGTTTCAACCATCTTCAAACCATGACAGGTACTGTTGAAGAAGCAAAAGCATCTTATATCATCCGTGATTTTGAAACAGAGTCTTTTGAAAATCGTAAAGCAACCTTCCAAAAGATTGCCGTTGAAATGAATAAAACTTATGGTCAGACACGAGTTGATTTGGTACTCAAAGATCAATACTATAATATGCGTCAGGTTATTGAAAAAGATATGACGCCTGTTGAGTTGGCTAAAGGAGTTATGGAGGAATTGGATATTACGCCAGTTATTGAACCCATTCGTGGTGGAACAGATGGTTCAAAGATTTCATTTATGGGTATTCCAACTCCAAACCTTTTTGCTGGGGGCGAAAATATGCATGGTCGATATGAGTTTGTTTCCTTGCAGACAATGGAAAAAGCCGTAGATGTTATTCTTGGAATTGTCAGTAAACCTTAATAGAGCTTGCTAAATACTGATTTTATGGTAAAATTAGAAGTAATGGAGGTGCTGAGATGATTAAAATTTTCGGCAAGTATCGTTACCATTGGCAACCCGAATTATCTTGGCTAATCATCTACTGGTCTTTAGCCATCACGCCAATCTTTATTGCGGCGGCCCTTCTGTTCGAGTTGTACTCGGTGCCCTCACATATTTTGATGCTCTTCACTATTTTCGTTGCCTTGTTTGGTTTAGGTTTCCATCGTTACTTTATTATTGAAGATCATGGGATTCTGCGTATTGTTTCTTTCAATATTTTTAAACCACGCAAAGTGAAAATTAGTGATATTGAAAAAGTCGAAGTTATTAAAACTGGCTTGAGCCTTATTTTTAAAAATGGTAAAAAACGTCAGTTTTATATGAGAAAGTGGCCAAAGAAATATTTCTTAGATGCTTTAGCGCTTCACCCTGATTTCAAAGGTGAGGTAGAGCTATTGGATCATATGACTAACTTTGATTACTTTGCCTTTTATGAGGAATCAAAAAAAGCCCTCAAGCTTAAACTTCGCAAATAAGGGCTTTAGTGGGACAAGACTTGACAGCAGTCAAAGTCTCAGGGGTGTTTTCAATAATTTGATTGAGTTGGTCGCTATCTCTGAACCTAACAATACCTTCGTCATCATAATCGAAGACGGGAGAGTAGGTTTGGCACAAACCACAAGCGATACATTTTTCTGGAATTAATGATACTTTCATAGTATTATTTTAAAATAGATTTATTGTTTTTACAAGGAGAATATCATGAGTAAAAAACCATGGGAAGATAAGGTTTCTGACGAAGAGTTGGAAGAAGTAGTTGACGCTGATTTTCTAGATGATGAAGATGAGTTTGAGGATTATGAAGAAGAAGAGGATGTAACTCCTTCTGATGAAAAACGCGAAAAAGGTGGTGGCTTCATTAATTCATCATTCTTGACAGTCTTGCTTGGATTATTCTTTGTTATTGTTGTATGTATTTTGTTCTTTGTTTTCTATACTTCAAATGTCGGTGGAAACAAAACTGCGGAATCTAAGGAATCATCTGGATTCTACTCATCATCAACTAGCAAAGTTGTTAAATCTTCATCTAGCGAGAAAGACTCAAACAAAGATGAGGAAAGTGAGAAATCTAATACAGAAAAATCTTCAAAAGAAAAATCATCAAAAGAGAAATCATCTTCAACTAAAGCATCAAGCTCTTCTAAACATGTAGTAAAAGAAGATGCAACTGAGTCAGCTGAGACAACACCATCAAGCGCTACGGCAGCAGCAGATGGTTCATCAATTGTTGTTCAATCTGGTGAAGGTGCTGGTTCAATCGCCGCACGTGCAGGTATTTCTGTAGATGAATTGGAACGTCTTAACCCTGATCACATGACAAATGGTTACTGGTATGCTAACCCAGGTGACGTCGTTAACGTTCAATAATTTTTAAAGCAAAGGAACATCATGAAAGATATTAGAATTGCTATTGATGGTCCTGCGTCAAGTGGAAAAAGTACAGTAGCCAAGATTATTGCAAAAGATCTTGGCTATACTTATCTTGACACAGGTGCCATGTACCGATCTGCAACTTATTTGGCCTTGCAGAATGGTTTAACTGAGGAAAATGTACCAGAAATTTTGGAGCAACTATCTCAATATCCGATTTCATTCGGAAAAGCAGCAGATGGTAGTCAGCAAGTTTATGTAGGTGATGTCGATATTACACACCCAATTCGTGATAACCAAGTTACAAATAATGTTTCTTGGGTCGCAGCTATTCCTGAAGTGCGTCAAGAACTCGTTGCGCAACAACAACGTATCGCTCAAGATGGGGCTATTATCATGGATGGTCGTGATATCGGGACCGTGGTTTTGCCTGATGCAGAACTAAAAATCTTCTTGATTGCCTCAGTTGATGAACGTGCGGAACGCCGTTATAAGGAAAATATCGAAAAAGGTATCCCTGCTGACCTTGAGACTCTAAAAAAAGAAATTGCTGAACGTGACTATAAAGATAGTCATCGTAAGGTGTCACCTCTTAAACCAGCGGAAGATGCCATCACTTTTGATACTACAGGTGTGTCTATTGATGGTGTTGTGGAATTTATTCAAGAAAAAGCAAAAAAAATTATTGACAAAGGATGACTCACTTGTTATACTATTAACAATGAGAAAAGCAGAAGTGAGAACTTCTCGCCTTGCGACTTAGGTTGTCTGGCCCAACATGTCAAATCCCTCTAGGGATATTATGTGTGCGGGCTTGTATATCAAGTCCGCTTTGTTTTTCTCTAAAAAAATAAAGAGGTGAAGATCATAGCTAAGAAAGATCTATTCATTAACGATGAAATTCGCGTTCGCGAAGTTCGTCTTGTTGGTCTTGATGGTGAACAATTGGGAATTAAACCATTGTCAGAAGCACAAGCTATTGCAGATGATGCAAATGTTGACTTGGTTCTCATCCAACCACAAGCTACGCCACCTGTTGCGAAGATTATGGACTACGGTAAGTTCAAATTTGAGTATCAAAAGAAACAAAAAGAACAACGTAAGAAACAAAGCGTTGTTACCGTTAAAGAAGTTCGTTTGAGTCCAGTTATTGATAAAGGTGACTTTGAAACTAAACTTCGTAATGGCCGTAAATTCCTTGAAAAAGGAAACAAGGTTAAAGTTTCTATCCGATTTAAAGGTCGTATGATTACTCACAAAGAAATCGGAGCTAAGGTCTTGGCGGAATTTGCTGAAAAAACGCAAGATATTGCGATTATTGAGCAAAGAGCGAAGATGGATGGACGTCAAATGTTCATGCAACTTGCACCAATTCCTGACAAAAAATAATTGTCAAACTAACACTATTTTAAGAGGAGAATTTTAAAATGCCAAAACAAAAAACACACCGCGCATCAGCTAAACGTTTCAAACGTACAGGTTCAGGTGGATTGAAACGCTTCCGTGCCTTCACATCTCACCGTTTCCACGGTAAAACTAAAAAACAACGTCGTCACCTTCGTAAAGCGTCAATGGTACATTCAGGTGACTTTAAACGTATCAAATCAATGCTTTCACAAATGCGTTAATTCGCTAAAAGCATTACAAATTAACTAAACTAGAATTAATTCGGAGGAATATATAAATGGCTCGTGTTAAAGGTGGCGTTGTATCACGCAAACGTCGTAAACGTGTATTGAAACTTGCTAAAGGTTACTATGGTGCAAAACACATCTTGTTCCGTACTGCAAAAGAACAAGTAATGAACTCTTACTACTATGCATACCGTGACCGTCGTCAAAAGAAACGTGATTTCCGTAAACTTTGGATCACACGTATCAATGCGGCAGCTCGTTTGAACGGTTTGTCATACTCACAATTGATGCACGGTTTGAAATTGGCTGAAATCGAAGTTAACCGTAAAATGCTTGCTGATTTGGCAGTTAACGATGCAGCAGCTTTCACAGCTCTTGCAGATGCAGCTAAAGCAAAACTTGGTAAATAAGAATTAAGGTGGGTCTTACCCATCTTTTTTTGTGGAGGTAATCATGATTCGTTTAGCAAAATTTGAAGATATTCCAAGATTACAGGAGTTATTGGAGCAGATTCTTATTGTTCATCATCAAGCACGCCCTGATGTTTTTAAGTCAAAAGGCAGTAAATTTACAGATGCAGAGTTAGAAGCAGTAATTAATGATTCAAAAAAACCTGTTTTTGTGTACGAGGATGACGAAGGGCGTATCTTGGGCCATCTTTTCTTAATGATTAAAGAAGAAACTGAAAATGATGGTCCACAAAAGGCTGTTAAGACTCTTTTTATTGATGATTTATGTGTTGATAAGGAAGCTCGAGGTCAAAAATTAGGAGAAAAGCTTTACCAATTTGCCTTGGACTATGCTAAGGAGCTAGGTTGTTATAATCTGACACTTCACGTATGGAATGATAATGCAGGTGCTCTACGTTTTTACGAACGTTTAGGTATGAAACCGAGATATACAGAAATGGAAACTATCCTAAAATAATACGTTTTCATGAGAGAAATTTAACTTACGAGGAAAAAATATTTTTGATATGCTAAAAGAGAACTCTTAGAAATGGAGAATTTTAATGCCTCGTAATTTTAAAGAAGCTTTGCTTTTTACGTTTTTGATGTGTGGAATGATGGTCTGTGGGATGAGTCTCTGGAATCTTCTCATCCTTGATTGGACTGGAGTAGTTCCCTTTGCTTGGGGTCACTTTTTCCAAGGTTATTTTCCTGGATTTGTGGTTGCTTTCTTACTTGATATGCTTTTGGTGGGGCCACTAGCCAAAACAATAGCATTTGCAATTTTGCATAAAGTAAAAGCCCATGATAAACGATGGGCAAAGATTTTAGTGATTTCTGGGACCATGGCGCTACTCATGGTAACGTTTATGTCATTCTATGGATTAGTTTACAACAGTCAGTCGGTGACGTTATTATCCTATGGTCGTGCTTGGTTGACAAATGTTATCATGGCTTTACCACTTAATTTTCTAGTGGTTGGTCCAATCTCACGTTTTATCTTGGGAAAACTACAAAAACCATTGCCTGGTGAAGAAGTCGTTGAGAATTTTGACGACGATGATGAATTACCAACGATAATATAAAAAAACTGGAGTTTCTTTCCAGTTTTTTTATATCAAAAGCAGCCACGGATGTGACTGCTTAATGATGATTAGTTTTTCTTCTTCATTTCACCATGTGGGTAGTAAGTTCCCTCTGGCATATCATTAATGAAAACATGAATAGCTTCTTTAGGTGCTTTTGCAACACGTGATACAACCTCAGTAACTTCGCGAGCAAGTTCGATTTTTTGTTCTTCAGTACGACCTTCAAAGAGATCAATTTTTACAAATGGCATAATGCATCTCCTTAGTTTTGATAGTCCTATTATAGCATTAATTAAGAGAATATTCTAAAGTTTTTGGAAATTCTTGAAATGATAATATCGCAATGTTACAATGTGAGTGATTTCGATAGTAAAGCCTAAAGTAAAAAAAAATCAGTAACCAAGGGTAGGATTTTCTAGTCGAAAGCAATAGTATTACTTTGATTCGAGTGTTCCTGATTAAGGAAATTTTTCACATTCTATTGAAGATGGTATGAAGTCTTTTGACATTCGGTAAGGGATTGCATTTTTTATTGGCTTTGTTTATAAGGGATGAAAACTCTTACTAAAAATGGTAAAATAGTGCTAACTAGAGACAGTAAGGAGTAAATTATGACAATTGATTTTCGTGCCGAAGTTGATAAGCGCAAAGATGCCTTGATGGAGGACCTTTTTGGTCTTTTGCGTATTAACTCAGAACGTGATGACAGTAAGGTTGATGATAAGCACCCATTTGGTCCTGGACCAGTAAAAGCTTTGGAACATTTTCTTGCTTTAGCTGAACGTGATGGTTATAAAACTCGTAATATTGATAATTATGCTGGTGACTTTGAATTTGGTCAAGGTGATGAAGTATTGGGTATCTTTGCACACTTGGATGTGGTTCCAGCTGGGAGTGGTTGGGATACAGATCCTTATGAACCTGTAATCAAAGATGGCAAACTTTATGCTCGTGGGTCATCAGATGATAAAGGCCCAACAATGGCTTGTTACTATGCCTTGAAAATTATTAAAGAACTCGAGCTTCCAGTATCTAAGCGTGTGCGTTTCATTGTTGGTACTGATGAAGAATCTGGTTGGGGCGATATGGATTATTACTTCGCTCATAATGGATTGAAAGATCCTGATTTTGGTTTTTCACCTGATGCAGAATTCCCAATTATCAATGGTGAAAAAGGTAATATTACAGCCTATCTCCATTTTGAAGGTCAAAATGATGGGGACTTTAGTCTTGTGTCATTTAATGGTGGTTTGCGTGAAAATATGGTTCCTGAATCAGCAAGTGCATATTTTACTGGGCCTACCACTTTGAAAGAACTCGAGGCCAAATTAGGAGACTTTGTTGCGGAGCAAGAAGTTACTGGTCAAGTGACCGAGGAAGCGGGTGTTTTCCATGTGATTATTCATGGGAAATCTGCTCATGGTATGATGCCTCAAAATGGTATTAATGGAGCAACCTACTTGGCACTCTTCCTTAGCCAATTTGATTTCCAAGGTAATGCTAAAAAGTATTTGGATTTAATTGCTGAAACATTGCATAAAGATTTCTTTGGTGAAAAAGTAGGTCTTGCTTACACAGATCCTAAGATGGGTGAATTGACCATGAATGCTGGGGTGTTTCATTTCAATAAGGAATCAGCAGATAATACAATCGCTTTGAATTTCCGCTACCCTCAAGGCGTTGATGTAGACGGTATTAAGGCCGGCCTTGAAAAACTTGAAGGTCCTAAGGCTGTTAGTCTCTCAGAACATGGTCATGTGCCACACTATGTACCAGTTAATGATCCTATGGTAGAGACCCTTCTTTCAGTCTATGAGAAACAAACAGGACTTAAAGGTCATGAACAAATTATTGGTGGTGGTACATTTGGACGTCTCCTAAAACGTGGTGTTGCCTATGGAGCTATGTTCCCTGGTTATGTCAACACTATGCACCAAGCCAATGAGTTTACTGAGGTTGAAGACTTGTACCGTGCAGCTGCCATTTATGCAGAAGCTATCTATGAGTTAATCAAATAAAAAAGAGAGACGGTTTTGTCTCTTTTTTGAGGAGGAAAATATGGAAACACTCGATGAATTAACACAAGCAATCATGTCCGATGAACAAAATAAAGCTTTTACGGAACAAGGTATAAAACCCTTGTTTACCATTCCAAAAACGGCACGAATTAATATCGTAGGACAAGCTCCTGGTATTCGCGCCCAAGAGTCCGGTCTTTATTGGAATGATCCTAGCGGTGATAATCTTAGGGATTGGATGGGTGTTTCACGCGAAGAATTTTATGAATCTGGCATGTTTGCTATTGTACCAATGGATTTTTATTTCCCAGGTCATGGTAAATCAGGTGATTTACCTCCTCGCAAAGGATTTGCAGACAAGTGGCATGAGAAAGTTCTTGCTTTAGCTCCTGATATTCAATTGACGATTTTAGTAGGTAACTATGCACAGCGTTACTATTTGCATCAAAAATCATCGGCAAAATTAACGGATACAGTTAAGCATTATAAAGATTATCTCCCAGAGTTTTTTCCTCTCGTTCATCCCTCTCCTAGAAATAATATATGGCAAGCCAAAAATCCATGGCTTATGGAAGAAGTAGTTCCAGATTTGAAGGCCTTGGTCAAAAAAATCTTAAGTCAATGATTTCTGATATATGAACTTGGATTGTCATTAGGTATTGTTATCAAATTAATGAAGCAAGTAACAGAACATATCCCAATGATATAAAGATTTGAGCCCCTTGGGGCTCTTTTTGATACTTTAACAAAAAGAGTCGCAAAAATAATTAACAAAGCTTTAATATCAAGCTTATATTGTGCAATTTAATTCTAATTTTCAGAAGAAGTAACATATAAAATTAAGGTAGCTATCCTTTTAAACTAAAGAATCAATTAAATAATACTTACAAATTGAAAATGAGTGTAAATTTTTGGAAATATTAAGACAATTCTATTGACAGAAAGTTTAAAAGTGATAGACTTTAGGTGTTAAGAAAATATAGAAGGAAATTTGTGATATGGGAAGAAAAGATTCACAACGTTTTTCAATCAGAAAGTATAGCTTTGGAGCTGCTTCTGTTCTTTTGGGTACAACCATTCTTGCGATGGGGGCAACTGGTGTACATGCAGATGAGGTTTCAACTTCAGCTGCTACTGATACACCGCTTAGTGCTTCTGTACTAACAGATACTGCTGCTGATCCGGCAACAACTGTTGATCATTCAGAGAAGCAAGTTGTTTCTGTTAAAGAAGAAGGAAATACCACTGTAACAACAAGTGTTGTTACAACTGATAGTCTTGAGGATGCTAAAACTTCTGCGGTAAAAGAAGGGGTAGAAGTCGAAGAAACTGCACCTCAAACACATACATCCCTAGAGGGTGCTATTGCTGACAATCAAGCTCAATCAAAAGAGATTAACACGGTTGTTTCGGATTATCAGAAGGCAAAAGAAAGCCACAAAAAAGATGTAGCTGAGTATGATAAAGCTAAGGCTGAGTACGATGCTAAAGTGGCCGAAAAAGCAGCAGCTGATAAAGCAAACGCTGCTTCTAAAGCACAGTATGATACTGATCAAGCTGCTTATGAAAAAGGGTTAGCTAAATACCAAGCTGATAAAAAAGCCTATGATGCAGCATTGGAAGAGTATAATACTCAAAAATTAACTTATGATTCTAAAGTAGCAGAAAAAGCAGCTGCCGATGCAGCTAATGCTAAGTCAGAAGCCGATTACAAAGTACAGTTGGCTGTTTATGAAACTGCTAAGAAGAACTATGAAGCTGCTATGGCTCAGTACAGCAAAGACAAGGCAAAATATGATGCTGAGAAGGAATCTTATGATGCTAAAGTAGCTGAAAAAGTTCGTACAGAAATCGAAAACAAGGCAGCTCAAGAGCAGTATAAGAAAGATTTAGCTACTTATAATGCCGCTTACGAAAAATATCAAACCGATTTAGCTGCCTACAAGACTGCCAAAGCCGCCTACGATGCTAAAGTAGCCGAAAAAGCAGCAGCTGACGTAGCTAATGCAGAAGCTAAAGCTAAGTATGATGCGGAAATGGTCACTTACGAAGCAGCCTTGTCTGAATATAAGACAAATAAGGCTTTGTATGATGCCGCTCTAGCTGAATACAATACGAAAAAAGCAGCCTATGATGCTAAAGTAGCTGAGAAAACACAAGCAGAAATTACTGATAAGGCAGCTCAAGAGCAATATGAGAAAGATCTTGCTGCTTACAATACGGCTTACCAAAAATATCAAACTGATTTAGCTGCCTACAAGACTGCTAAAGCAGCCTACGATGCCAAAGTAGCCGAAAAAGCAACTGCTGATAAGGCAAATGCGGAAGCTAAAGCCAAGTATGATGCAGAAATGGCTGTTTACAATACAGCTAAAGCACAATACGATAAAGATTTACAAGAATACCAAGCTAAGAAAGCGCAATACGATAAAGATAAAGCAGCCTATGATCAACTTGTTGCTATTAAAGCAGAAGAAGATGCTGCAAAAGCTAAGTATGAAGTTGAGCTTGCAAAATACAATGTAGATTTAGAGCAATACGGCAAAGATTTTGCTACCTACCAAACAAAACTTGCTGAATATCAAACAGCTTTGGCACAGTACAAAGATGCTAAAGCAGCCTATGATAAGTACATGAATGATAATGGTTTCCAAGATCTGAAAGATGTAGAAACTGTTCAAGATTTGACCTTCCAACGTGAAGGTGGAGCCATTCATACCATCAATGGCATCAGCGCTTATCTCACTCGTGATGCTCAAGCTCGTTTGAATACAAGCAATGTACATCAGTATGATTCCAATAAATTGGAAGCTTCAGATATTGTAGCAACTAGTCCTTGGGCCAATAATGAAACTGAATTTATTCAAATTAAGGAAGGTGACAAATTTGTTGTAACCTATGACAATTTGAATCAGTCAAGCATGCGTGAAAATACGGATATGCATCCGATCAAGCGCGTGATTTATCGCTATGAAATTTTGAGTCTTCCATCAAATGACGGTAAAGGAATTGCAGCCGTTAGCTCAGACCCAACTGTAACACTAACAGTCGGTGCTTCAACAGACCAAAATAAACCCGTTAAGGTGGCTGTAGATATTGAATTTTATGATGGTAATGGCAATAAGTTTGATTTGACACAGCATAACGCTATTGTTGCGCTTAATTCCCTTAACCACTGGACAGGTGCTTCTTATGTGGATAGTGGAGATAAACCTCGTGCCCTTACAGTAGAAGCCAAGGATAAAGATGGTAAGACTGTTCGAGGAACTTGGAATCCATATGCAGATGGTTCATCAATGAGCATTGAAAACAATGCAGTTGTTGTTAAAAATGGAACAGCTGACTTTGGTACTGCTGACGTCACTATCTCTGCTGAAAATCCAATTAAAATTGTGGCACAAAAAGCAACGTGGAATGGTAGTGAATTTACAGTTAGTGAAGAAACTGTTATTGACGCAACTTCAGTCAATGTTTCAGGTGCTGGGAATGGTCACTCTATCGGAACAGATGAGTTCACATTAGACGGTAAAGATGATGTGATTGGTTCTTACACTATTGATCCAACTTCAGGACGTATCATCTTTACTCCTAAGAAGAAATTTGAAAATGTAGAGCACCAAGAGTCTGTAAATATTGGCAATAATAGATATATTCCAATTCCAAATTCTAGTGTTTCTTATGATGCCGCTACTAAAGAAGTAACGTCGTTTAAAGATAACCAATACATTGAACATGGGTCTATCTTTAATGGTGAATCTTCAACGACTCTTGAAGGTTGGGATAATCCATCTTCTCCATATCTCTATTATGGTGGAGCAGGCTTAAAGATGGCTGATGGTCACTTGGTATTTACGGCCAATGGAGCTAATGCTGCTGGTCAACCAACAGTATATTGGTTTGCGATTAACTCAAATGTTGGTATTCCAAAAAATCCTGGTGAAGCACCAAAAGAGCCAACAGCTCCAGAAGAACCAAAGGCGCCAACGCCACCAACGATTACTTTGGATAAACTTCCAGCTGAACCAATAGAACCAACGCCACCAACAGCTCCTGTGGCACCGGTAGAACCTTCTTATACAGTGGTCACAGTTGATGCTGAGGGTCCAACAGCTCCAACAGAGCCTAAGGCTCCAACACCACCAACTCCGACAGTTGTTGAAGTTCCAGCGGAACCAAGCAAACCAGAAGAACCTAAAGCGCCAACACCACCGACAGAACCTAACTACACTGTTGTTACAGTTGATGCAGAGGAACCTAAGGCTCCAACAGAACCAAAAGCTCCAACGCCGCCAACTCCAGCTTTAGTTGAAGTGCCAGTAGAGCCACGTAAGATTACGGCTCCAGTAGAGCCAAAAGCGCCGACTCCACCTACACCAGTAGTTGTAGATGTACCTGGAGAGCCAACCAAACCAACACCACCAACAGAACCTAAAGCACCTACACCACCAACTATGGTTGTGGTAAACGTACCTAATAAACCTGTTTCACCTAAAGAGCTTGTGACTCCTAAAGTAAAATGGCATAAGAATTACCTTGTTGAGCGCGTAACACGTCCAGTACCAACGACGCCACCAACTCCTCAAAAACCAAAAACTCCTGGAACACCTACAGGACCAAGTGTCGTTTCAACTTCAACAGTCGTTGCTAAGAATCAAACACAAGGCATATACACTGAAAAATTACCAGAAACAGGGGAATCTAACCAAAAATTAGCATCTGTAACAGGTCTAGGCTTGCTTTCAATGGCCCTTTCAGGTCTATGGTCAGTTCGCAAACGTAAACATTAATAGGAAATATGAAAGATTAGTTTGTTTTGCTGTGCAAGACAGTCTAGTCTTTTTTTGTTATCTATTCTTTGAGTTTTATCAGCTTAAACTAGTTTGATTGTTAAAACTAATTTAGGAAACTAGAAGAAAGAATTTAGCTGAAATAGGTTATCAAGAACTAATTCTCGCAATGAAAAGTAGCATGAAAACGTATAGTTATGTATTTTTCATAATCTTTTCAATAAAAAAACATTAAAGCGAATTGGACTAGATATTATAAAATTAAACCTCCTTTTTGTATCGAAAACGCTATTAATAATAGGGTTTTGTCTATCAAATATTTTGATATTAAAAAGTATTTGAATTTAAGAATCTAATCGAATTTAAAGGAATGCGTGTTTTTATGAGATATCTCAAATTGACATGGTTCTTTCTTTTGTTAGAATATGAACATAACTAAATATAGAAGGACGTAATTTAAATGGGGAAAAAGGAATTACAACGTTATTCACTCAGAAAGTCTAGCCTTGGTGCGGCTTCTGTTCTTTTGGGGACTGCAGTTCTTGCAGTAGGAGCTTCAAATGCAAGCGCTGATGAGGTAGCAACAACTACAGATTCAGCAACACCAGCAGTTGAAGCAACAGATGCTGTTGAAGAAAACACTTCAGCCGTAGCAGATTCAACTGAAAAGAAAGTTGTTAACGTTACTGAAGAAGGCAACACAACTGTTACAACGAGTGAAGTAACAAATACAAGCTTAGAAGCTGCAAAAACAGCTGCAACTAACGAAGGGGTTGAGGTTAAGGAAGAACCTGCTCAAACCAAAGAAACTGTTGAAGCAGCTGCTGCAGATAATAAAGCACAAGCAGAGAAAATCAATACAGTCGTTTCTGATTATAAAGCGGCTAAAGAACAATACAAGTCAGATAAAGCTGACTATGATAAAGCAAAAGCAAACTATGATGCCAAATTAGCTGAGAAAGCACTTGCTGATAAAACAAATGCTGAAGCACAGGCTAAATATGATACTGAAAAAACAGCTTATGATAAAGCTTCAGAGCAATACCAAATTGCTAAGCAAGCTTATGACTCAGCTCTTTCAGAGTACAAGACTAAGAAAGTTACTTATGATGCTAAGGTAGCAGAAAAAGAAGCCGCTGATAAAGAAAATGCGCTTTCTGCAGCTAAATACCAAGCAGAATTGGCAACATATAACCAAGCAAAGGCTGATTATGAAGCAGCTCTTGCTCAGTACAATAGCGATAAAGCCAAATACAATGCTGAAAAAGCTAACTATGATAATAAAGTAGCTGAAAAAGTTGTTACTGAAAAACGTAACGCCGAAGCTGAAGCTAAATATCAAACGGAGCTAGCAGCATACAATGAAGCAAAAGCTAAATATGATGTAGAAAAAGCAGCATATGACAAGAATCTTGAACTTTATAACGCTAAGAAAGCAGCTTATGAAGCAGATCTTGAAACAAAACAAGCTATTGAAAAATACAATGCAGATGCTAAAGCTAAATACGAAGCTGCCTTGGTTGTCTACAATGAGCAAAAAGCTAAATATGACCAAGAGTACCTTGAGTATCAAAACAAAATAGCTGTCTACCAAACAGCACTTAAACAATACCAAGATGCTAAAACAGCTTACGATAAATACATGAATGATCCTGTATATCGTAACCTTAAAGATGCTGAAGTTGTTCAAGAATTGACTTTCCAACGTGAAAACGATGCGACACACAAAGTTGAAGGTGTAAGCAACTTCTTGACAAAAGAAGCACAAGAGCGTCTTAACACAAGTAATGTTTTCCAATATGACTCTAACAAGTTACAAGCATCTGACATTGTTTCAAATAGCCCTTGGACAAACACTGAAGACGAGTGGATTCAAGTTAAAGAAGGTGACAAATTTGTTGTTACTTATGATGGCTTGAACCAATCAAGCATGCTTGTTGAGAATGAAGCATCAGCAATCAAACGTGTTGTTTACCGCTACGAAATTGTTAGCCTTCCATCAAATGACGGAAAAGGTATCGCAAAAATCAGTAAGGATCCAACAGTAACTATGACAGTTGGTGCATCAACTGATCAAGACAAACCAGTTAAAGTAGCAGTAGATGTTGAGTTTTACGATAAAGATGGTAAAATGTTCAACCTTAGTGAGCGTAATGCTATCGTAGCACTTAACTCACTAAACCACTGGAATGGTGCAGCTTATGTTGAAACATCTGAGCGCCCACGTCCACTTACAGTAGAAGCGAAAGACGTTAATGGTAATACTGTCCGCGGTACATATAATCCTTACGCAGATGGCTCTACTTTGGCAATCCAAAACGGTGAAGTTGTTACTAAATCTGGATACGCTGATTTCGGTGGCGCTACTGTTAATATTTCTGATGAGAACCCACTTAAGGTAGTTGTTCCTATCACTGACTGGAATGGTTCAGAATGGGTTGTCTCACGTGAAATTCCATCTGATGTAACAACTCTTAATGCTTCAGGTAGTGGTAATGGACACGCTCTTGGTAACCAAGATTATACATTTGGTGATAAAGATGATGTTATTGGTTCGTACAGCGTTTCTGCTGAAACTGGTTTGATTACATTCACACCTAAGAAAAAATACCAATCAACACGTCACCAAGAATATGTAAATATTGGTGATAACCAATTCATCGCTATTCCAAAATCATCAGTTACTTATGATGCTGCTACTAAAGAAGTAACATCAGTCAATGATAACCAATACATTGATCATGGTGCAGTCTTTAATGGTGAGACAACGTCTGAATTGACAGGTTGGGATAACGCTGATTCACCTTACCTCTATTATGGAGGTGCAGGTATCAAGATGACAAATGGTCACTTGGTATTTACTGCTGAAGGTGCAAATGCTGATGGTGCACCAACAGTATACTGGTTCGCAATCAACTCTAATCTTGGTTTGCCTAAGAATCCAGGTGAAAAACCTGAAGAACCTAAGGCACCAACACCACCAACAGCACCGGTTAAACCAGTTATTAAAACAGTTGGTATCAATCCACAAGCACCAACACCACCAACACCACCAAAAGAGCCAGTGGCACCAACGCCACCAACTCCAGAGGTAGTTGAAGTACCTGGTAAACCACAAGCACCAACACCACCAACAGGTCCAACGGCAC
>NZ_LSIW01000141.1:0-315 GCF_001556435.1 Streptococcus sp. CCH5-D3 | reverse complement strand
CATCGTAGTCATCTGAGATTCCTACTGATTGGATGTTGTCCTTGTTAGCTGCGTCAAATTTAGTTGTATCCAACCATACTTGGTAAACCAACTTGTCGCCACGGTTAACAGTCTTAGTATTGATGTTTTCAGCTTCGTTGTTTGCAGTACCATCCGCATATGGGTTGGCATTTGTATCTGCGTACTTGTCAGCCAATTCAGAATCATCATCAAGAAGTTTGTTATCAGTGATTGAGAATTTCTCTGCATTCAATACATACTTCTCTGGTTGGAACTTAGGTTCTTCTGGAGGAGTCACACGGTTGTTAAATTCTT
>NZ_LSIW01000140.1:0-207 GCF_001556435.1 Streptococcus sp. CCH5-D3 | reverse complement strand
TGGGCTTGAAACTTTAGCTTCTGCCTTGATTGACGCACGACCTGTGAAGGTATAACGACCTGACTCTGGGAGACTTGGTTTCGCAGCTGGTTTGCTTGCTTCTGGCTTAGCTGCTGCAATATCAACATAACGACGAGCACCACTTGTTGTCGCGTATGAAAGCCATTGACGACCATCGGCTGTCAAAACCTTGTCGTAGTTAACGCT
>NZ_LSIW01000014.1:0-771 GCF_001556435.1 Streptococcus sp. CCH5-D3 | reverse complement strand
CAACTGCTGAACCAACAACATCAACAGATATCCAAGGTGCTACACAAACTGGTAAGCCAGTATTTACTGAAGGCGACAGCCGTGTGCCAATGAACGATGATGTTCCAGCAACATTTGACGATGGCTCAACGACTAAGACTGTAGAAGGTGTTGGTACTTACACAGTAGCTGCAGATGGAACAGTAACCTTCGTACCAGAAAAATCATTCGTCGGTACTGCACCAGCTGTAACAGTGGTTCGTGAAGATAAGAACGGAACCAAAGCTTCTGCAACTTATACACCAACCGTAACACCAGTTACACCAACTGCAGAAGATACAACATCTACTGACAAACAAGGTCAAACGCAAACAGGTACACCAACCTTCACACCAGGTAATCCAAATGTTCCAATGGATGATGATACACCTGCAACATTTGAAGATGGCTCAACTACGAAGACCGTTCCTGGTGAAGGAACTTACACAGTTGCTCCAGACGGAACCGTAACATTTGTTCCAGAAAAATCATTCACTGGAGAAGGTACAGGCGTAACGGTTAAACGTGTCGATAAGAACGGTACTCCAGTTACTGCTAAGTACACACCAACTGTGACTCCAGTAACCCCAACAGCAACTCCAGCTGAATCAGAAGCACCTCAAGGTGTGGTTCAAACTGGAACTGTGACCTTCACCGAAGGTGACCCAGTTGCACCAATCGATAAGGATACCATTACTCTTCTTGATGAAAATGGTCAGCCAGCAGCATCAGTAGAAGCGAAATCACCAGCAG
>NZ_LSIW01000139.1:0-37982 GCF_001556435.1 Streptococcus sp. CCH5-D3 | reverse complement strand
GGTCGATTATACCGACTTTGCGCAGTTAGTGAGGTTGATAGGCAGAACGCCATAGCGGCTGCCGTAGACTATCAAGTGCTTGGCACTTAGAGAGTCTTTCAACGTCAATCCACAAACTCAAATTCGAAGTTACCAATACGAACGATATCGCCATCCTTAGCACCACGTTCACGAAGCGCTTCATCAACTCCCATACCACGCAATTGACGTGCAAATTTCATGATTGATTCGTCACGTTCCATGTTGGTCATAACAAAGAGTTTTTCAAGTTTCTCACCAGAAAGTACCCATGAGGCATCGTCGTCACGGCTAATTTCAAATGGACGTTCATCCTCGTTAAAGCCGTAGTAAACTTCTTCTTGTTCCATATCATCTTCGCTATAAAGCAAGAATTCGTCTGTCTCATCAAGCAATTTTGCAGTAGCTTCTAAGAGATTTTCCAAACCTTGGTGAGCCAAACTTGAAATTGGGAAAATTTGTGGCAACTCATCGAATTCATCGTAGTTAGCAGCCAATTTTTCCTTAAACTCTTTCAAGTTTTCCTCAGCCTCAGGCATGTCCATCTTATTAGCCACAATAATTTGTGGGCGTTCCATCAAGCGAAGATTATAAGTTTCCAACTCTTTATTGATCTGAAGATAATCCTCGTAAGGATCACGCCCTTCACTCGCTGACATATCAATCACATGAAGGATAACACGTGTACGCTCAATGTGGCGAAGGAACTGCGTTCCCAATCCAACACCCTGACTAGCCCCCTCAATCAATCCTGGAAGGTCAGCCATAGCAAAGCTCTCACCTGACTTAGTACGAACCATTCCCAAGTTAGGAACAATTGTCGTAAAATGATAGGCACCAATCTTTGGTTTTGCTGCTGTTACCACACTGAGAATCGTTGATTTACCAACAGATGGGAAACCAACCAAACCAACATCAGCCAAAATCTTCAATTCCAATTGAAGTTCGCGTTCTTCACCTGGTTCACCATTTTCAGCGATTTCAGGAGCAGGGTTACGAGGTGTTGCAAAACGGATATTTCCTCGACCACCACGTCCACCGTGAGCAATGACAAACTCTTGGCCATCTTCAACCAAATCAGTAATAACTTTGCCGGTCTCAGCATCACGAACTGTCGTACCTGGCGGGATGCTAACGATGAGGTCTTCAGCACCTCGACCGTGCATTCCCTTGGTCATCCCTTTTTCGCCATTCTTAGCCTTGAATTTACGGTTATAACGGAAATCCATAAGGGTACGCAAGCCTTCGTCAACCTTGAAAATGACTGAGCCACCCTTACCACCGTCACCGCCCCAAGGACCGCCATTGGGTACATATTTCTCACGACGGAAAGCGACCATCCCGTCACCACCACGACCAGCTTTGACACTAATCTTGGCTGTATCTAAAAACATACTCATCTCTATATCTCTCTTTCTGATTCATGTGTCCTATATAAAGGCATTCTCATATGAGAGAATTTCTGACAGACACAAAAAAACGCTTGATAGCGTCTTAAAGGACAGCTGCGACTGCTTGGAAAATCAATGCCCCAACTGTTACTAATAGCATAATCAAAACGACCAATACTGTTAGACGTTCAAAAAATGATTTCTTACGTGGTCCGTTATCTCCAAATGCCACTTGAATTTACCTCGTTTTTTCTTCTATTATTTCACAATAATAGTAACAAAAATCTGCCCATTTCGCAACTCTTAACTAGCTTAAGCCAAAGGAATCCCAAAAACAGCTAAAGCTTCCAACTCCTCCTCGGTTAAACGTCGCCAAGCACCAAGTTCTAAATCATCTGGCAGACTTAAAGGCCCCATACTCATACGTTGTAACTCTGTCACTTCCTTACCACAAGCAGCTACCATACGCTTAATCTGATGGAATTTCCCCTCAGCAATGGTAATCTGAACCAAGCTAGTCCCAGCATCCCTATCTACGGATACAATCTCTAGTTTAGCTGGTTGGCAAGTGTGGTCTTTGAGTTCAATCCCTTTTTCAAAAGCCAGGATATCCTCCTGATCCATGATACCATCCACCTTGGCTTGATAAATCTTGTCCACATGTTTCTTTGGAGATAGCATGGCGTGAGCTAAGTCACCATTATTGGTCAATAGAAGAAGACCATAAGTGTCAATATCCAAGCGACCAACTGGAAAAACTTGCTTATGTCTTGCTGTGTCATCGAGTAAATCGAGCACTGTCTTGTGACGGGCATCCTCTGTTGCTGAAATGACACCCTGAGGCTTATTTAAAAGATAGTAAACAAAGGTCTCATGTGTCAGCTCCTGACCCAAGTAAGCAATTCGGTCTTTATTCTCATCAATCTGAGCCTTAGGTGACGTCTCCACTTTACCATTTACAGTCACTTGCTTCTTTTTTAGAAAGATCTTGACCTGACTACGACTCCCGACACCACAGTCCACCAAAAACTTATCCAGACGCATCTAAACTTCCTCCTTTATTGGAATCCAAACTTCCATCTCATAATCTTCAGCCTGACGATTTCCTGGGAGATAAACCTCTACAGTGGGCTGGTCAATCATTTCAAAATGGTTCTTAGCATAGTGAAAACTCTCCCAAACAGCTGCCGTTGCAGGCCCTCTAAGTTTAAATATCGCATAAGTAGCTGGTGCTAGAGCAATCATTTCCATACTATCATCCTCACCAGCCAAGGCTGTTACATAAGTCTTGCGACTACCATCATTGATCCGAATGCCATAGGTAGGAACAGCCAAATCATCTTGTTCTGCTAAAAAAGTACCCAAAGGAAGTCTGTTGGCTTACCTAATTCCTCGCCTTCAAAAGCCATCCCTGAAAAACTCAAAAATCCCTTCCGAACAACCCTCACATCATAACGAACGGTTACTAAATCCAACTTTTGAATCACCTTTTTCAGTTTTGTCAGCTCAACTGGAACCTCGTCCGCTAGGACATAGGAAATTTTTTCTACAAATGCTTCTTTTTCGGCATTACCAGAGCCTATAGGAACCAAGACCCAATCTTCTGCTACAACGCTTTGATCTTCACAAAGGTAGGTAAAGTGCTTGCCTCCTTCGTTAAAAGACACATCAGCTAAACGAAAAAGAGGTTCAGGCAAATCGACAACCACCATCTCAAGCCCGTTTGCCTTAAACAAGAGCTCTTGATCCCTTAAACGAGCCTTCATAGTCAAGCTATCACTATCAATAGAAAAGCTGTTATCCGAGTCCATTACAGACTGAAAGAAGGCCTGATGTAAACCTGAAAAAGTCCAGACAGCATGCCAACGACACATCATCTCATAATCGTCAATGGTCACCAGAAGAGAGAGCTCCTGCTGGTCAGATGCATAGGAATATGCTTGAACGCTCAATTGGTCTGGTGTCAGGTAGTCATTAACAAAGACCGCAAAGTCATCCATGGTTTGAAAATCTGACATAAACGCTCCTTTTCTATTCCTCGACCGAGCCTGTCACATACATAGTAAATGTAGCCCTTGTAATAATTTTCTCTTCCTGATTAGTAACGACAACTTCCACCACCTTAGTCGTCTTGCCATTATGAACAAATAATCCTTCAATCTTGAGTTGGTCAGACAAATGCCCTGCCTTAAGATAATTGATATTAGACTGAAGCGTCACCGCATAGTCACCTGTTGAAATGGCCACGAGCCCTGCGACCTGGTCACAAAGCGTAAACAGATATCCCCCATGAGCATTACCAAAATAATTTAGGGACTTCTCGACTACCTTAGTTGTCACGATAACATGTCCCGTTTCAAATAGTTCTTCTTGAAAATTCTCAAATACACGGATCTCATGTAGTTTGTCTTCCATAGCAAGCCCTCCTATCGTTGCTCATTTCACACCTAGTGAAATGACACGTCTTTATCTACTAGTATAACACGAAGTTCATAACGGATAACAAGCTTATTTGGCTAAGCTAATATCAACCTTAATATCTTCACGAAAAAGCTTCTTCACTCGACAATAATTATCCACAAAAGCCAAGAGTTCTTGTTCATTTTCCAAAATCAGATCCTTAGGTAAATGAATCGCAAGTGTGAAATGCCCTTCTTCATAGTTGGAATCAACCTGAATAGCAAGCTCCTCAATTCCCTGATACTTGGCAAAATAACTCTGTAGACACATGGTCACACAAGAAGCCAAAGCAATATTCACCAGGCTCATAGGTGTTTCCCCATCTTCCGTATAGCCAAAAAGTTCCACAGGTGCTCCATACCCCTCTGAAAGTGAATGGAATCGTTTGTCACCTTTAATTGTTGTTTGATACATCATGTCACCTCAATCTATTTTTTATTATTATAACAAAGAGAGGGCTAAGGACCGAGCTGAACGATTTGAAATATCTATCAAAAAAAACAGAAAGCGTAAGGGTTATCAGCTCTTATTTTCCAATAGATTAGTCTTGTACAACACTGATATTACCAAGGGGTTACAGTTGAGTAAAAACGACTGGAAGCGCTTTTAAAATTTTGTTTTTTCATTTAAAATGAATTTACTAAGAAAAAAGGGAGACTATTATGAAAACATTTTCTAAATTAACTTTAGCCTCTGTCTCAGTTCTTGCCTTGTTGACCTTAGCAGCATGTGGCAACTCTAAAGACAAAACTGACTCATCATCTTCAGCACCATCATCAAGCAAGGTGACCAAAGAATCTTCTTCAACTGATTCAAGTGCTTCAGTAAAAGTCAACAAAGATGGATCATCTGAAGTCAGCGACGGAAACGCTAACTCAGCAAAAACAAACGGCAATAACACTGTAGAAGCTAACGATAGCGAAGGTAACAGCGCAACAGTTGGTCAAGATGGTTCAGTCGATGTTAATAGCCAAGACGGTACAAACGTCAAAGTCGGATCAGACGGAACTGTCTCAATTGGTAACTAAATAAGATAAAAAAGGTTAGCTATTCTGCTAGTCTATTTTTTTAGATTTAGATTGATGTAAACGCTTCCTGAAAGTGTTAT
Organism: Streptococcus sp. CCH5-D3; assembly: GCF_001556435.1. Lineage (NCBI taxonomy): Bacteria > Bacillati > Bacillota > Bacilli > Lactobacillales > Streptococcaceae > Streptococcus > Streptococcus sp. CCH5-D3. The sequence goes on along the minus strand of NZ_LSIW01000139.1, from coordinate 33,005 downwards.
AATAGGCGTGGAAATCCAAATTCAGGAGGTGAGACAATGAAAAATAAAATCATCTTGGGATGTTTGGCTGCAGCGACTTGTGAGATTCTCTTTGGGCTCAGTTTTATCTTTACCAAATCTATTACAGCACAGGTCAGTGACCTGGCTTTAATCTCTTGGCGCTTTGTCACAGCCTTCCTTTTTATCAACCTCTATTTTCTCATCAGTCGACGTCGGATAACAATTAATGGTAGAAATCTTAAACCCCTGACACGTATTGCTATCCTCAATCCGATAATCTATTTTATCTGTGAAACAATTGGTATTCGTATGACGACGGCTTCTGAAAGCGGAGCCTTTCTCGCCTGCATCCCAGTCGTTGCCCTTATCATGTCTAGCCTTATTTTAAAAGAATGGCCCAGCCGTTGGCAGGTGGTCGGTGTCATCACCACCCTCGTCGGTATCATCATGGCTGTCTTTGCTGCTGGCGGTTCTACCCACTTCTCCCTGGTGGGCTACTTGATTCTAGGTCTAGCAGTTGTCTCCTACGCCCTGTATTGCGTTGATGTTGAAAGGGCTAGTCAATTCAGTAGCCTTGAAATTACTTATTTTATGCTTGCCAGTGGTTGCCTGACATTTGGACTCTTTGCACTCAGCCAAGGCTTTCTAGCAGGCGATTTGAAAGAGCTCTTGCTACTCCCTGTGACCAATCCAAAATTCACTATCACCATCCTTTATCAAGGCTTGGGATGCAGTGTTCTGGGCTATCTTCTATCAAATTTTGCCATCGCAAATATCGGGGTTAACCGAACAGCATCCTTTATTGGGATTTCGACAATTATCTCAATTCTAGCGGCTGTCGTCGTCTTAGGAGAACCCTTCTCGTATTTACAAATTTTTGCAGGAATTTTAGTCGTCTTGGGCGTCTATGTGGCCAATAAAACCTAAAACTCTCGGGAATTAAGCTTCCGAGAGTTTTTAGTCTTAATCAAGCTCTGTTTGGATTAACACGACGAGTTCTTCCTCATTAGGAATGCTGCTTACCGCAGTCGGCTCAGGTAAAGCCTTATCTCCATACCCCTTAATAATATGTGATAAGAACACAGACGCTTTTGTCATGGCAAGAGGTAAAGAATCTGCCCTAATGCTACGACCAAAATCAGGAAAACTAATTTGATAACCTTCCTCAATCGTGTGAAAAATCGCTGGATATTCGTATAACATATCTCTTCCCCCATTTCAATACTATACTCCTCTATGATAAGATGCGTTTGAAGAGAAGTCAACCAAAATCATTACAATGGGGGAGTGAAACCATTCGAAACAATACAGCAAAGTTAAAATAAGGCTTAGTCCGTATTCAACTTGAGAAAGTGGCACCGATTCGGTGCTTTTTTGCTGCCCGAAAAGTCCCTTGGAATCATCCAAAGAACTCTTTTTATCTGTTCTATTTCTTAACCCCATCCAAAATCTCAATCACCTTATACAAATCTGGTTCTGTGATTTGGTAAGGCGCTTGTTCACGGACGATTGGTTTAGCACAAAAGGCGATGCCGATGCCAGCTGTCTTAATCATAGGCAAATCATTAGCACCGTCACCCATAGCAATGGTTTGCGAGAGTTCGAGACCATTTTCTGCTGCCCAATCTTTGAGTTTGGCTACCTTGACATCTTTGGTGACAATATCACCATAGACCTTACCAGTTAAGACACCGTCAACCACCTCTAGGTGATTAGCCTTAACATAATCGATTCCTGCTTCAACTGCTAGTCTATCCACAGTCTCATGGAAACCTCCAGAAACCAAGCCTACCTTAAAGCCACGGGCGTGGAGTTCATCTACAAGTTCCTTGGCTCCCTTGTTGAAATGAATACGGGCGTAGACCTTGTCAAATATACTCTCTGGCAATCCCTTGAGGGTCGCCACACGCTCATTCAAGGCCTGTCTAAAATCCAATTCTCCACGCATGGCACGCTCTGTGATTTCAGCAACCTTTTGACCAACGCCTGCTTCTTCTCCCAATAAATCAATAACTTCTTCTTGGACTAGCGTAGAATCTACGTCCATAACTAATAAACCTTTAACTTCTGACATAATTTCCTCGATTCTTCGATGTCTATATAAGCCTTCACTAGATTTAATTCAAATATGAAATGAAAAAATGACCTTACAAAAAATTCTGGACCATAGCCCAGAATCTTTCTCTTACATACGAATTTGTTCGCGTGTCTTCTCGTAAGATGATACAAAACGATCTGTCACACCTGGTTCAACTGTTTCCAAGGCATAAGAGATTTCTTCCAAAGATGCATCATAATCATGATCAACCTCAAACAATTTAAGTGCATGCTCAAAGCTACTTTGAACAGCAGGTTCGAACGAACGGTAGCGGTTTGAGTATTGCAAGAGTTGCTCAGTCAAGGTTGCATTTTGAACAACCAAGTAAGCAGTCTCTTCCAAATGATCAATGGCATTTTTAGATGTTTCTGTCAAACGCATTACCGCATCAATATTAATACGGCCACGGCTGAGTTCGTCCATAAGGGCCTCAATTTGAGCACTAGTTGAGAAGAATACACTCAAGAAGGATTGAGGAATACCTGGCAGGTTACGTTTTTCCATGTAACGCTTGATAACATGCAATTTATTAACATAAAGATCAAGCTCTTCACGTGCTTTAGCTTCGTTTTTCTCAATAGCCTGAAGATTTTCAAAGACCTCAACCTGACCGTTTTCAACAGCTGACAAGGTATTAAGACTCTTTTCAAAGATTTTCTCAAGTTCTGAGAATGGTTTCACCTGAGTTTCAAAGTTTTCAAGGGTTGGAAGAACAGCCGTCTCCACACCTGAAATATCAGATGCAAAGCTACGAACATCTGCCGCATATATTTCATCGAAGATGTAAGTCAACATAAGACGCTCAAGCTCTTCTTGAAGTTTCTTGTTGTTTTCTTTAGCATGCTTGAGATAATCTGGCAAAATTTTCTTTTGACGCATAACAACCTTGTATGAGGCAATTTCACGTTCAAAAATGCTATACAAGTTATCAATTTTTTCTTGAATCTCAGCGTTTTCTTCTTCCGCACGGTCTAAATCAAGAGAAACCAACTCACTTGAGTTTGAACGGATAGCTTCACGAATTTCTTGGAAGCGACGTTCGATATTTTTCTCAGGGAAGTGATAATTTTGCTCAATCAACTTGCGATAGCCAGATTCCAAATCATCCAACTGATCTGGGAAATCATCTTCCAACTTAGCTACAATAGCAGGAATCTTCTCTGAAATTTGACCCAATGCAATAGTGTGCTCTTCTGCACGATCCAAGATAGTAGATGCTTCAACAGGGTCACCTGATGAGTTAAGAGTCACGAATTCTGCAAACTCAGCTTCAATGTTTTTAAGTTGCTTATTGATTTCGGTCATGGTAGAACCGAAATTATCAGAGTTTTCCTCGATTGAGTTTTGCAACTCTTCGTACAAGTCTAATGCATGCTTAACGCGAGCACTGTTCTTTTCTTCTTGTTCTTTCAAGGTTGAGAGCGCTTCGCGGATAGACTTGATGTCTTCTTCCACAAGATCTAACTGACTCTCAATGTTATTGATTTCACCACTAGCCTTGAAGAAATGGAAGGTATCATTCATATTTTCAGCTTCGAAAATATGATTTTCAATATCTGCGAATGAATTTGTCGAGATATCAATCCATTTCTGATGCCATTCACGGAATGTTGTTTGACTTTGTCCAATCAAGTGAAGCTTTTTAACTTCTTCAATTTCTTCGTTAATTGGCAAGTCAAACAATTTTTGCTTGCGTTCTTCAAGCTGTGCAATCCGCGAATCATTTCGTTTTCTAATAAGAATACCGACTAAGTAAGCGATAATTACGAGCATAACTACCACTACAATCAGTAAAACAATTCCGCTAGACATAGTTTCTCCTTAATCGTCTATTATGTTCATAAATGTAGAATAACATTACGATTATATCATAGTTATCCTAGCATTGCACCCTTTTCTAAAAGAATATTAGATATCTAGAGTACTGTAAACGGCATTTTCTTCGATAAATTCTCGGCGAGGTTCAACCTTGTCTCCCATCAGCATATCGAAAATCTTATCGGCCTCTGCAGCATCATCCACAGAAACACGTGCCATCAAACGATTTTCAGGGTCCATGGTAGTTTCCCAAAGTTGGTGGTCATCCATTTCACCCAAACCTTTATAACGTTGTACTGTAGGTTTTGAACGTCCCACACTATACTTTTCAAAAGCAGCACGCAATTTGTCTTCTTGATCGGCACCAGGTTGGATGTATTCTTTAATCTCAGAACCAACCTTAACCCCATAAATTGGTGGTTGAGCAATGTAGACATAGCCTGCTTCCAAGACTGGACGCATAAAGCGGTAAATCAAAGTCAGAAGCAAAGTACGGATATGGGCCCCATCGACATCGGCATCGGTCATGATTACCAACTTGTGGTAACGAGCCTTGCTGACATCAAATTCAGCTCCAAAACCTGTTCCCATAGCTGTGAAGAGAGAACGAATTTCTTCATTGGCTAGAATCTTATCCATGCTAGCCTTTTCAACGTTCAAAATCTTACCTCGAATTGGCAGAATAGCTTGGAATTCACGATTACGACCTGATTTAGCAGATCCACCGGCTGAGTCCCCTTCGACAATGAAAAGTTCATTCATTTCAGCATTATTCGATGAACAGTCTGCCAACTTCCCTGGAAGGTTAGAAATTTCAAGACCTGACTTCTTACGTGTCACTTCACGGGCACGCTTAGCGGCGATACGGGCCTTAGAAGCCAAAATCCCTTTTTCAACAATCTTCTTAGCGATAGCAGGATTTTCCAAGAGGAAGCGACTCAAAGCTTCACTGAAGAGACGATTGGTAATCTTAACCACTTCAGAGTTTCCAAGCTTGGTCTTGGTTTGACCTTCAAACTGTGGGTTTGGATGTTTAACAGAGATGATAGCAGTCAAACCTTCACGAACATCATCCCCTGTCAAATTATCATCTTTTTCTTTGAGAATCTTATTCTGACGTGCATAGTCATTAATGACACGCGTTAAGGCTGTTCGGAAACCTTGTTCGTGAGTACCACCCTCATGGGTGTGAATGTTGTTGGCAAAACTCATTACCGTTTCATGATAGCCAGTCGTGTATTGCATAGCAACTTCAACCGAAATACCATCCATCTCACCATCAGTGTAGATAGGTTCATCAAAGATAACATCCTTATTTTCATTGATGTATTTCACATAGGATGTGATACCACCTTCGTAGTGATAATGTTTCTCTTGTTTGAGACCTTCACGCTTATCTGTGATAGAGATACGGAGCCCCTTGTTCAAAAAGGCTAATTCTTGGATACGTTTAGCCAATTTTCCAAAATCAAACTCGGTTGTCTCTTGGAAAATCTCTGGGTCTGGCGTAAAGTGAACAGTCGTACCATGTTTCTCTGTTTCACCAATTACTGCCAAATCTGCTACCACTACCCCACGTTTATACTCTTGGAAGTGGATATGGCCATTTTTATAAACCTTAACATCAAGTTGTGTTGAGAGGGCATTAACGACCGAAGAACCAACCCCGTGCAAACCACCAGAGACCTTATAACCGCCTCCGCCGAATTTACCACCAGCGTGAAGTACTGTAAAGACAGTTTCTACCGCAGGACGGCCAGTTTTTTCTTGGATATCGACTGGAATACCACGACCATCATCGACAACCGTAATAGAATTGTCCGGCTCAATAAAGACTTGGATATGAGTGGCGAAACCAGCCAAGGCCTCATCAATTGAGTTATCGACAATCTCCCATACCAAATGATGCAACCCTTCTTTTGAGGTTGAGCCAATATACATACCTGGGCGCATACGTACCGCTTCAAGTCCCTCTAGGACTTGAATCTGGCTGGCATCATATTCTTGCGCTTTTTCTTCAAGATTTTTTAATTCATCAGTCATTTATGTCACAATCTCCAATAATGATTTATGGCCATCAACAAGCAAGGTATCCAGACCCGCTACTTTTCCTGCCTCTATATCTATCTGGCGGTCACCAATGACCAAGCCGTGTTTAATATCGTATTTTTTAATTAAATAAAGGAAACTATCTGGACTCGGCTTTCTAGCAAAACCATTTTCAGAAGTTACAACCTCTGTAAAATAAGAGGCAATTTCTGCTTTATCAAGGATGTCTAGCACCAAGTGATTACGGTGGCTAACCAAAAAATTACGCCCACCTTCGGTCACAATCTTAGCTAGGACAGCCCTAGCACCTTCAAAAAGAACAGGTTCCTGTAAATGCTTGGCTTCCTCCTGCTTATATAGGGTTCGAAAATCAGCTATATCAGGCGCAAACATAGCAATGGCAGTGCTCGTTGATACCTTAAGGGCATCATAGACTGCTTGAGGTTCTGCTGTACGCTCAAATTGTTCTAAAGTTGCTAGAAAGGCTTGGGTTGATACCTGGTAATTATCCAACAAGGTACCACCCAAATCCCAGATATAATCTCCATAATTCATAACCTTAATTATAACATAAAAGGTCAGATTTTGCTTGCTTTTCACAGCTAAAAAGGCTTGGAAAACCTATCCAAACCTTAATTTTTTATTTCAGAATCAAACTCGCCACAATAGGACTAATAAAGACATATAGAATCCCTGTCACAGCAATTGAGAGACCACCCATGGCACCGGCAACCTGACCATATCTGAAGGCAGTTCCTGTACCTACAGCGTGTCCGGTTCCTCCTAGTGAAAGTCCGATAGCGACTGGGTCTTTAATCCCAATCATTTTTAGAAAGACAGGACCTAAGACAGAGGTTAAGATACCCGTAATAACAACTACAACCAAGGTTACCGTCGTAATCCCCTGCATTTTTTCCGAAATTCCCACAGCCATGGCAGTCGTTACAGACTTAGGAAAGAGCGAAATAGCCAAAAAATAATCCATTCCAAAAAGCTTAGCAATCAAGGCCGTGTATGTCGTATTTAGAACACAAGCAACCGTTGATCCAATTAGAATACTCTTATAGTGATGGCGCATGAGGTGTAGATTTTTATAAAAAGGAACTGCTAGCGCGACTGTTGAAGGAATAATCAAACTGTTAAGATAAGAGCCACCGACATAGTAATCCTTGTAGGAAATTCCTGTATAGTGCAAAATGACGATAATCAGGGCAGTCGATACAAGAAGAGGCGTCGTCAAAGGATTAGGGAAACGTCGATAAATCAATAGCCCTATTGTGTAAGCTAGTACAGAAAGTGTTAGCCCAAACAAGGGTGTGTTAAAAAAATTAGCCACGTTTAACCTCCTCGTAATCACCTTCAAAATGTTTTTTGATGAAACCGACGACTACTGCAATCACTACAATATTAAGAACCAAAGCTCCCATAATAATCAAAATAATAGGGACAATATTCGCTGAAATAGCATTCCAACGTTCCATAATACCGACACCTGCTGGCAAAAATAGAATAGTCATATTGGCAATTAAAAATTCTGCCACAGCATGTATATGACGTAGACGAATCCACTTAAGCTGAAGAGCAATCAGAAGCAAGAATAAGCCAATAATGCTTCCAGGAATAGGTAATTTGAAGAATGTTGACAGAGCTTCACCAATAACGGCAAACAAACAAATCAACATGAATTGAACGTAGTATTTCACAACTTGCCTCCTAGGTTTAATCACCTATTAGTCTACTCCTTTTTTTTTGAATATCAAGAGTTTTCAGTAAATTCTTTTGAAAATTTGAGAGCCATAAATCAGCCCCTTTGAATATAAAAAAATCCAACCTAAAGGCTGGACTCTATCACAGATGCCACCACCGAGAATTGAACTCGGAACGGAGCATTACCATTGCTCTATTATACCATTTAACTATAGCGGCAACTGTTTTAATCTTACCATATTTCTATTTACTGTGGCAAGATTTTTTGCTTATTTTTTATAAATTTAAGTCTTGGTAAGGCGTACGGTAACCAACCTGTAAAACCTTACCATCTTTAATCAAGATAGGACGTTTAATCAACATACCATCTGAAGCTAAGAGTTCAACAGCTTCATCAAGAGATAGCGTTGGTAGCTTATCCTTTAATCCTAGAGATCGGTAGGATTGTCCACTCGTATTAAAGAATTTCTTAAGCTCTAAATCTGACCCTGCCAAAAGCTCTTTTAAAAACTGAGCCGAAGGTGGGTTTTCCTTAATATTAATAGATTTAACATCTAAACCTAATTGATTGAGTTCCGCCTTTGCCTTACGACAAGTGCTACATTTGGGATATTCATAAAATGTGTACATTTTTTTCTCCTTTTTTTCTAGCATAAAATATCTGTCTAAGACTTGTCAAACCTAATGCCTTCTAAATGAAGTAAAAAACGCTTGGCTTCTTCTCCTGCTGCATATTTTCCTATATGACCACTACTAGGAAGAACCCGATGACAAGGGACGAGAATCAACCATGGATTCTTACCAACAGCAGTTCCTACGGCCTGTGCCGATTGACATGAAATCACTTTACCAATCTGACTATAAGTTCTGCTCTGACCCGCAGGAATGTCCCGTAAAGCTGACCAAACTTTTAGCTGAAAGGCTGTCCCTCTATCTGCTAGAGGGAGGGTATCTGGACTTGGATTATTACCTTTAAAATAAGCCTCTAACCAATCCCTCGTCATTTTCAAGATAGGATTTGAGGTGTCTACTAATTCCTCTTCCTTAATACCTGCCTGAAAATGCTTTTGTCCCTCCAACCAAATGCCATAAAGTGCTTGGTCACTTGCCACCAAGCACAAGCGTCCAATAGGAGATAAATAATACTGACGATAAAGCATGTCTTTATTATAACAAAAAAGACAGGAATCTCTTGTTCCTGTCAATTAACTCTTATTATTTACCTTTAATCAAACGCACACGAACGATATTGTCACTAGCTTCAAACTTAGCAACCAATTCATCAATCTTAGACTTGTCTGTTTCATCAAGGTCAAGAAGTGTATAGGCATATTCACCCTTAGAACGGTTGATGATATTATCAATATTGATATTAAAATCAGAAACCGCTGTAGAGATACGAGCCACAATATTAGGCACGTTTTTATTAATCAAGGTGATACGGTATGGGGCACTCAAGGCCTGTTGCACACGTGGGAAGTTAACAGAGTTAACAATCTCACCTGTTTCCATGAAACGACGAATGGTTTGACCGGCCATAATCGCACAGTTAAGTTCTGCTTCACCTGTTGATCCTCCAACGTGTGGGAAGACAGTCACATGAGGTTTATTAAGTAGCTCTTCTGTACCAAAGTCGGTGATATAACGTTTAACCACACCTGTTTCCAAAGCATCAAAGAGGGCATCGTTATCTACCAACTCTGCACGGGCAAAGTTAATGATAGTTGTCCCTTTTTGCATAAGGTTAAAGGCATCCGCATTGAAAGTTCCTTTTGTGTCAGGTGTCAATGGAACGTGAACAGTGATATAATCACAGTTTTCAAAAATCTCTTTGAGATCAGAAACACGTCTTACATGGTGAGAAATATTCCAAGCTGCTTCAATAGAAACGTATGGATCGTAACCATAGACCTTCATACCCAAACGGTAAGCATCATTGGCAATACGTGCACCAATAGCACCAAGCCCGATAACACCAAGGGTCTTACCAGCAATCTCGCTACCAGCAAACTGTTTCTTGCCTGCTTCAATTTGTTTAGGAACATCGTCACCACTAAGTGTGTTAACCCAAGCATTGGCCGCAATATAGTCACGTGCTGAGAGTAAGATAGAGGCCAGAACAGCTTCTTTAACAGCGTTAGCATTGGCACCTGGAGTATTGAAGACAACAATTCCTTTTTCAGTTGCTTCGTCAACTGGAATATTGTTAGTTCCTGCACCAGCACGCGCAATAGCTTTCAAGTTGTCAGGGAAGACGGTATTATGGAGATTTTGACTACGAATGATGTAGGCATCTGGATTTTCCGCTAAATCACCATCAATTTGGAAATGATTTCCAAGTTCCTTCAAACCAATCTGGTTAATATTGTTATATGTTTTTACACTAAATACCATAATTTTATTCCTCTTAAATCAATGTATCCCGTGGTGAGCTGCTTCATCAACTTCTTGATAAAAGGCTTTTTCACGTTTGGTTTTGATTTTCTGATAAGCAAGACGTTCACCATCAATAGGGACCTTGCCACAATAGACATAGCCAAGTTTCTCCAAAATATGCTGCATGATAAGATTCTTTTCATGTGTATCGCAACGAAAATCATGAGCATCAGTTCCCTCAATAAGACCTTGAATAAAGGTTTGAGCGACCCTTTGACCCGTAACCTCAGTCAAAACAGCAACCCTATGGAAAGTAATGTAGCGCTTATTGTGATGTTTCCAGTCTCCATCATAGATTTTGTCGTAAGCAGGGTCTCCATCAGCAACCACCGCAGCATAAGAAACAATTTGACCATCAATGAGTCCTACATAGGCCTGTCCCTTAAGGACATCGTCGAAGATTGTTTCTTCAGTAGGGTAACCATCAGCTCCTTGCCATTGGGTGCTACCAGCTTCTACTAAAGCAGTTCTAGCACTCTCAATGACAGTCATAATAGCCCCAATTTCATTTGGAAAGGCTTGTCTAATTTCCATCTCTTTACCTAATTATTTATTTTCGGCTTCAAATTTCTTCATAAAGTCAATCAAATCAAGCACACCTTGACGTGGGAAAGCATTATAAACACTAGCACGCATACCACCTACTGAACGGTGTCCTTTGATATTCTTGAAGCCAAGAGCATCTGCTTCTGCTACAAACTTAGCATCCAACTCTTTACTTGGTGTGACGAATGGAATGTTGCAGACAGAACGATCCTTGGCATCTTTGACAGGGTTTGTGTAGAAATCAGATGACTCAATGTAATCGTAGAGAAGTCCTGATTTTTCGCGTTGAATTTCAGCCATCTTGTCTACGCCACCAATTTCATTTTTAACCCAGTCAAAGACGAGTTTTGAAATATAGATGTTGAAACATGGTGGTGTATTGTAAAGTGATCCTGCTTCAGCTTGAATACGATAATCCAACATGGCAGACAATTGTGGCTGGTCATTTAGGAAGTCCTCACGAACGATAACTACTGTTACACCAGCTGGTCCGATATTTTTTTGAGCTCCAGCGTAGATAAGGGCAAAGTCCTCAACATTGTAGCGAGCAGCCAAAATATTTGAAGACATATCAGCTACAATTGGCACACCGTTAGTATCAGGCAAATCGTAGATAGCTGTACCTTCAATGGTATTGTTCGTTGTCAAGTGAACATAAGCAGCTTCTGGATCAATTGTTGATGGGTCAAAACTTGGGATGTGATCGTAAACAGTTTCTTCTGAAGAGGCCAAAAGAATTGGTTCGAAAGGAATGGTTTTTGAAAGTTTAACAGCTTCTGTATAAGCTTTTTTACCCCATGAACCACCTACAAGGTAGTAAGCTTTCTTACCTTGAGCGAGGTTAAGTGGGACCATTGTAAATTGCGTTGAAGCGCCACCTTGCAAGAAAATAACCTTATAGTTATCAGGAATGGCCATGAGCTCACGAAGTGTCGCTTCCGCATCTTTAACGATCTTGTCAAATTCTGGAGAACGGTGGGACATTTCTAGCACGGACATACCGGAATCTTGATAGTTAAGCAATTCAGCCTGCGCTTTTTCAAGCACTGGTTTTGGTAATGTAGCAGGTCCTGCTGAGAAATTATAAATTGTCATAAAGACACCTCCAAAATTTTAATGGTCCCATTATAGCGAATTTTCTGAATATTGTAAAGTCCTAACAGTAAAAAACGAACGGAATTAACCGTTCATCTTTAAAAAGTTAGGTATTTAAGTATTTTATGTATTATTCTATCAACTTTTGATTTTAGTATCCGTTTATTTCTGCTTAAGAAAATAAGCTGCTCCAATCAGATTAGCTCCATTATGATGATGACAGGCCACAATCTTCGGACGTTTAATAATTTTACCAATAAAGTCAATCTCATGGTGAACCTTATCAAACTGGCGATTGACCTCCTCGATAAGAATAGGCTGGGCTGAAATACCACCTCCAATAACAAAGGTTTCCATATCAAAAATGGTTTGAAGATTCAAAATGGTAATGGCTAAGTTACGGCAATAGCTTTCAAAAAGTGGATAGACTATTTTATCTCCTACATTAATTGCCTCAAATGCGGCTAAACCATTCTTTAAGTCAGAGTTACCTAACACTTCATTAATTTTGGTAATTAAACCTACAGCTGACAGAGTCATGCCTCGCATCAATGAAGGCTCAACTTTTTCCATTTGAACTGGTAAAATAAAGGTCAACTCGCCCGCTTGAAAGTGACTTCCTTGAAAAAGTTTACCATTAATTATAAGTCCACCACCAAGACCTGAACCCAAAACAAGGGCTGCACCATTGGTCACTCCTTGCAAATGACCTGTGGCTAGCTCTGCCAAGGCTGCCGCTTTACCATCATTAAGAGCCATTACAGGCAAATGGTACTTGGCTTCAAGGACCTCTTTAATACGAAAACCATGGAAAAATCTCAATAAGCCACCATGATAAATGACACCTTCCTCAGTATCAACCGTCCCAGGAACACTAATAGCAATACCTGATAGCTTGGCTTCAACTGAAGTGACTATATGATCAATAACATCAATAGCTTGGTCCAAGGTTTGTGGAGATGACTGCGTCGGCAGACTTTTTTCAATGGCAAACTCCTCCGAAACAAGTGCTGACTTTACCTGTGTTCCTCCAAAATCAATCGCTAAAATCGTCATTATCATCCTCCACAGATTGTTTTTCGTCATTATAGCATAAAAGAGCTAATAGTAGAAAAAACGGTTTCAAAATGCTATCATAAACTTACAGAATTAGATAAAAGGAGTATCTCACATGACTAAATTTCTACACACTTGTGTCCGTGTCAAGGACCTAGAAGCCTCACTTAAATTTTATAAAGAAGCTCTTGGTTTCAAAGAAGCTCGTCGAAATGATTTTCCAGAATATAAGTTCACCCTTGTCTACTTGCAACTCGAAGATGATCCTGATTACGAGTTGGAATTAACCTACAATTATGACCACGAAGCCTATGATTTAGGAGATGGATACGGTCATATCGCTGTTGGTGTCGATGATTTAGAAGCTACACACCAAGCTCACAAAGAGGCTGGATACACTGTTACAGACCTCTCAGGTCTTCCTGGTGAACCAAAAATGTATTACTTTATCACTGATCCAGATGGCTATAAGATTGAAGTTATTCGTTTGGCTCAATTCCTAGAAAAATAAATCAAAAAAGTCAGATCGTATAGATCTGACTTTTTTTTTGTGCTTAATTTTTATTATCTGCTTTCAAGGCTGACAAAATTTGGGTACGAATATCATCCACACCGTTTGGATTATTTGGCAAGAATAAGGTTTGATTACCTTTAGCCGCAAAAGTATTAAGGGTATCTAGATATTGGTTAGTCAAGAGAATAGACATAATCTGCTCTTCAGACATACCCACATTAGCCTCTTTAAGTTCTGCAATAGACTCAGCCAAACCATCAACGATAGCCTTACGTTGTTGGGCAATACCAACACCATGAAGACGATCTTTTTCAGCTTCGGCTTCGGCTGCTGTGACAATCTTAATCTTATCAGCTTCTGCCAATTCTTGGGCTGCCACACGCTTACGTTGGGCAGCATTGATTTCGTTCATAGACTGCTTAACTTCAGCATCTGGCTCAACTTTGGTAATCAAGGTCTTAACAATGATATAACCATAAGTTGTCATTTCTTCTGCTACTTGGTGTTGAACCTCAAGGGCAATCTCATCCTTTTTCTCAAAAAGCTCATCAAGCGTCAATTTAGGAACTGATGAACGAAGGGCGTCCTCAATGTATGATTTGATTTGAGCCTCTGGACGCATGAGTTTGTAATAAGCATCTGTAACATTTTGCTCATTTACACGATATTGAGTGGCTACATTCATCATGACAAAGACATTGTCCTTGGTCTTGGTTTCGACCACAATCTCACTTTGAAGCAAACGTAGTTGAATACGAGCTGCAATTTTATCGATACCAAATGGCAAACGCATATGGATACCACTCGTTGCGATTTTTTGATAGCGTCCAAAACGTTCAACGATAGCTACTGACTGTTGACGTACGACATAAAGCATACTGATGAGAATTCCCAAGATAATCAAGAATGAAATCAGTAAAAAGAGAAATGCTGCTTGCATGTTAAGTCCTCCAAAATAAACATTAAAAATTTCTTTGCTTTATTATAGCACAGCAATACAATTTTTCAAGAAAAATAGTATATCTTTTTCAAGCACTTGGACAATCAGAAAAGAGGCTGAAACACTAGCGTTTCAGCCTCTCGTATTTTTTTGACCGATTTTAGAAGCTAAAGGTCAAAAGGTAACTTTTTATTTACGATACATCTTAACTTGAAGGTAAATATCGTTATAGATTCCTAGCCACTTTTGACCTAGGTTATTATAGACTTCAAGGTTTTTAATGGTTGATTCTGATGGGTAAAAGGCCTTATCATCCGTAATACTCTTTGGAAGTAAGGCTTTGGCTGCCTCGTTAGGTGTGGCATAACCAATATATTCAGCATTTTGCGCTGCATTTTCCGGTTTAAGCATGAAGTTAATAAAGGCATAGGCTTCCTTCTCATGCTTCACAGTTTTAGGAATCACTAGATTGTCAAACCAAAGATTTGAGCCTTCTGATGGGACAACATAACGTAGGTCCTCATTTTTATCAAGCATCTCACTGGCTTCCCCTGAGAAGGTTACTCCAATAGCCGCATCACCTTGAACCATGTAGCCCTTCATCTCATCACCAACAATAGCTTTGATATTTGGTGTCAGACTATCAAGTTTAGTTTCAGCCAAACGTAATTCAGTCATGTTCTTGGTATTCAAGCTATATCCCAGGCTATTGAGTGAGAAGCCAAGGACTTCACGCGCGCCATCAACCAGCATAATCTGGTTTCTGTATTCGGGTGACCAAAGATCATTCCAGTGCTGAGGTGCTTTTTTCACCAATTTCGTATTATAGACGATTCCGACTGTCCCCCAAAAATAAGGGATAGAATAGTCATTATTAGGATCGAAACTAAGCCCCTTAAAACTTGAGCCAATCTGATCAAAGCCATGGATTTTAGATTTATCCAACTTCACCAAAAGGTCTTCCTTGACCATTTTATCAATGGTATAGTCTGACGGCACAGCAATGTCGTATGTCGTACCACCTTGCTTAATCTTAGTATACATAGCTTCGTTGGAATCAAAAGTTTCATACTGGACCTTGATTCCTGTTTCTTTAGTGAACTTGGTCAAAAGATCAGGATCAATATAATCACCCCAGTTATAAATAACAAGCTTGTCCGACACATTTCCTGTACGACTTTGCATGTAGGCAGAAATTCCCCAAAGGCAGAAAATAATTGCTAAAATCCCTGCCAGAAATTGATAGAGTTTACGCATCGTGCTCCTCCTTTCTCTCCTTGGTAATCATATAATATCCAATGACTAGAAGAATAGAGAACAAGAAGACAACCGTTGATAGGGCATTGATTTCCAAGGAAATCCCTTTACGGGCACGTGAGTATATTTCCACAGCAAGTGTTGAAAAACCATTCCCCGTAACAAAGAAGGTTACTGCGAAGTCATCCAAAGAATAGGTAAAGGCCATGAAATAACCAGCGATAATACCAGGTGTCAAGTATGGCAACATAACCTCACGTAACATCTGCCATTGGGTCGCACCCAGGTCATAAGCTGCATTCACCATGTCTCGATTCATTTCCTTGAGACGTGGTAAAACCATGAGAACCACAATTGGGATTGAGAAGGCAATGTGACTCAACAAAACCGATACAAAACCGAGTTGGAAACCAATCAAGGTGAAAAGAATCAAGAAACTCGCACCAATCATGACGTCCGGTGCAACCATGAGTACGTTATTTAGAGATAAAATCCCAGTCTGTTGCTTCTGTTTGCTCTCATAGATAAAGATAGACCCAAAGGTACCAATAATCGTCGCCAGAAGAGCACTAAGGAAAGCTAAAAAGAAGGTTTGAGCCAGAATTAACATAAGTCGGCTATCTGAAAACATGCTCTGGTAGTTATCCAGAGTAAAGCCAGTGAAGCTATTCATATCGCCACCACTATTGAAAGAATAGGCGATTAAATAGAAGATTGGCAAATAAAGGATAACAAAGACAAGAGCTAAATAGAGATTTGCAAATTTTTTCATTGACGTCTCTCCTTTGTTAACCACATTGTCGCAATCATAGCAGCAATAAGAACAACACCAATGGTTGCCCCCATTCCCCAGTTTTGTGTCGTGAGGAAATGCTGTTCAATAGCTGTCCCTAGGGTGATAACTCGGTTACCACCAATCAAGCGTGTCAGCATAAAGAGGCTGAGACTAGGAATAAAGACAGACTGGACACCAGAGCGTACCCCATTAAGCGATAAGGGAAAAATAACCTTGGTAAAGGTCTGCCAATCATTGGCTCCCAAATCTTTACTCGCACTCACAATATTTTCATCCAAATCATCCAGTGCATTGAAAATCGGTAGAATCATAAAGGGAATTTCAATGTAGCTAGCCACGAAAATGAAGGAGAAATCCGTAAAGAGAATTTGCATGGGTGCAATCCCAAAGAAGCCGAGAAAGGCATTGATACCACCTTGTTGCCCAAAAATCCCCATAAAAGCATAGGCTTTCAGAAGGAGGTTGACCCAGGTTGGCAAAATGACCAACATCAACCAAAGTTGCTTATGCTTTAGTCTGGTTAAAAGATATGCCGTCGGATAAGAAATGAGAAGGGTTACCAGAGTAATGATGGCTGCATAAAGAACCGAGTTAAAACTCATCCTTAAGTAAGTCCAACTGGAAAAGAAGGTACCATAATTGTCCAAAGTAAAGTTGCCACTGATGTCAAAGAAAGACTGATAGAGTAGCATAAGCACTGGAGCAACCACGAAGAGTAGGAGCCAAAGGAGGTAAGGAACCGAGAAGAGGCTAGCTGTTTTCTTCATAGCGCTCCTCCTCAATGGCATTAATCAAGCCATCTTCATGCTCTTCCACTTCCACATATTCTTCAATACGAGCATCGAATTCTTCTTCTGTCTCATTAAGACGCATGATATGAATATCCTCAGGCGTAAAATCAAGACCGATAATCTCACCCTCAATCGCCTTACGGGTTGAATGAATCATCCATTCATTACCAAGATTGTCATAGGCAATGATTTCATAGTGGACCCCACGGAAGAGCTGAGTTTCCACGCGAACTTGCAATTTGCCTTCCTCAGGAAGTGTAATCTGTAAATCTTCAGGACGAATCACCACTTCGACAGGTTCATTAGGACGCATTCCTCCATCAACAGATTCAAAACGTTTCCCATTGAACTCAACCAAATAGTCCTCAATCATAACGCCTGGTAGGATGTTAGATTCTCCAATAAAGGTTGCAACGAAGTGATTAATCGGTTCGTCATAGATATCAACCGGAGTTCCTGATTGAACAATTTCACCATCATTCATAACAAAAATCCAGTCCGACATGGCCAAGGCCTCTTCCTGGTCGTGAGTGACAAAGACAAAAGTAATCCCTAAACGTTGTTGCAATTCGCGCAACTCGTATTGCATTTCAGTACGTAGTTTCAAATCCAGTGCTGACAAAGGCTCATCCAAAAGGACTACACGTGGTTGGTTAATAATCGCACGAGCAATAGCCACACGTTGACGTTGACCACCTGATAATTTTTGAATCGAGCGCTTTTGATAACCATTTAGTTGAACCATCTTTAAGGCTTCTTCTACACGCTCTTCAATTTCCTTTTTAGGCACCTTTTTCAATTTAAGGGCAAAAGCCACATTGTCAAAGACATTCATATGTGGAAAGAGGGCATAAGATTGGAAAACGGTGTGAACATCCCTTTTATTGATAGGAATATCATTGATACGTTTTCCATCCAAAAGGACGTCACCACTGGTCGCATCTAAGAGACCTGCAATGATGTTCAAAATCGTTGATTTACCAGAACCAGAAGCCCCAAGAAGGGTATAGAACTTACCTTCTTCTAGTTCAAAGTTGATGTCTTTTAAAACTTGTGTGCCACTGTCTTCAAACACTTTTGAGACGTTTCGAAAGGCAATAATCGGATTAGTCAATTGTCATAAATCCTCCATGGATAGCAAATATAGGGATAGGGTTTTATTAGTTTAATTCGTCGCCAATGATACGTACTTCAGGCTCTAGTGTAACACCTGAATTTTCCTTAACCTTAGCGATAACATCTGAAATAAGGTCTTCATAGTCTTTTGCTGTTCCTTGATCGACATTAACCATGAAGCCAGCGTGCTTAGTTGACACCTCAACACCCCCGATACGATGTCCCCTGAGGTTAGCTTCCATAATCAGCTGACCTGCAAAGTGACCTGGTGGGCGTTTAAAGACCGAACCACATGAAGGGTATTCAAGAGGTTGTTTAAGCTCTCGCAAATGATTGAGACGATTCATCTCATTCTTGATTTGCTCGTAGTCTCCTGGTTTGAGGTTAAATTTAGCTGAAATAACCACTTCACCTGTTTCTTGGAGCACCGAACGACGATAACCAAAACGCATATCTCTTGCATCAATCGTACGAATATCTCCGTCTTTTGTAAGAACCTGAGCAGAAACCAAGATATGGGCAATCTCACCACCATAGGCACCCGCATTCATATAGACGGCACCACCAACACTACCTGGAATCCCCGCTGCAAATTCAAAACCAGTCAAACTTTGGAAACGAGCCACCTTGGTTGTCGCAATCAAATTAGCCCCCGCTTCAGCTTCAATTTGATAACCATTAACTGCAATACCATTAAGTCTGTCAAACATAATCACAAAACCTCTGATACCACCGTCACGGACAATCAAATTACTGGCATTACCGAGCACCATCCAAGGAATGTCATGCTTATTAGCAAATTTGACAATACGAGAGAGTTCATAGCGGTTACGTGGAAAGGCCAAATAATCCGCTGGACCACCAACCTTGGTATATGTATAACGTTTTAAGGGTTCGTCGAAACGAATATCAATCCCCACTAAATCTTCTTTAAGTTCATCTAACATGTTATTTTCCATACTTTTTCTATACATTTATTTCTTTGTAGGTATCGTGATAGACTTCCCCATATTACTATCACTACCTAAAAATGAGTTAGTATTTTTCCTAAAAATTAAAAGAAAAATACGGCAAAAAGCCAAGATTAATTATAGCAAAAAATCCCCATCTTGACGACAAGGAATTTCACGCAAAGCTAGTCCATAACTTCCAATTTACGGACATCACTAGTGTTTAATTGACTCAAATATTTTTTGTAGGCTTGACCAGTTTTAGGGTCAACCAAATCATCTGCTATTTCTATCAAGGGAACCAAAACAAAGGCTCTCTGACTCATATAAGGATGGGGCACTTTAAGGTGCTCAGTCTCCCAGATTTCCTGCCCATATAGAAGAATATCAATATCTACTGTCCGAGGCCCCCAATGCTCATGACGAACGCGGTCAAGATTTTTTTCAATTTTCTGGCAATAACTTAATAAGGTTTCAGCCGGCAACTGAGTCTCAAGTGCTAAGGCGAGATTCAAAAAATCAGCCTGCTCTGTTAATCCCCAAGCAGCCGTTTCATAATAGGAAGATACTGCTTTAACCTTTGTCTCAGCTAAGTCATTCAAGGCCTCCACAGCTTTTTGGAGATAGTCCTGACGATCACCCATATTAGATCCCAAACTCAAATAAACTCTTGTCATCGGCTACGCTCCAATTCAATACCAACACTCTTATAATGCCCATTAATTGGTGGATTTTCCTTGGTAATTCGAACTTTAATAGATTGAATTGGTGTAAATTGGGCAAATAGATCCTCACAAATCGCACCCGCCAAACGCTCAATCAAAATGTACTTTTTATCTTCCGCTTGTTTTTGCACGGCTTCGAAAACCAAACCATAGTGAACCGTATCATCTAGATTGTCACTCTGTGAAGCCTTAGTTAGATCAACAGTCAATTCCAAATCAACCACAAAAATTTGCCCTAGGGTCTGCTCCTCAGCAAAAGCCCCGTGATAACCATAAAAACGGCAACCATTTAAAATAATTTTATCCATAGTTTCTCCTTAAGACACTAGACTCTTCTTTATTCTAGCACAAAACAGTTGAAAAGTTGGTCTCTAATTAGTATGATATTTTAGACAAATCTGAAATTAGTGTATTTACACTTTATGCAATCGATTGCATAATTCTTCTGATTTGGTAAAATATAGACACAGGAGCTAAAAAGAGACTCCTGAATTATAAGCAAGACTATCTCAACTAATAAGGAAAAAAACTATGACAAATCAAACCGCAATGCAATATTTTGAATGGTATCTCCCAAGTGACGGTCAACACTGGAACAATTTGGCTGAAGATGCCCAACATTTAGCAGACCTAGGCATCAGCCACGTTTGGATGCCACCCGCTTTTAAAGCTACAAACAAAGATGATGTTGGTTACGGAGTCTATGACCTCTTTGACCTTGGAGAATTCGACCAAAAAGGAACAGTCCGCACCAAATACGGCCTCAAAGAAGAATATCTCAATGCTATCAACCAACTCAAAGAAGTTGGTATTGTACCTATGGCCGACGTTGTGCTTAATCACAAGGCGGCAGCGGATAAACTTGAGACCTTCGAAGTGGTCGAAGTTGACCCAGAAGATCGTACCCAAGAGATCAGCGAACCATTTGAAATCGAAGGCTGGACACATTTCACCTTTGACGGACGCAATAAAGCCTACGACGATTTTGAATGGCACTGGTACCACTTTAACGGAACTGACTTCGATGCCAAACGTAATAAAAGTGGTATCTATCTTATCCAAGGTGACAACAAAGGCTGGGCAGACAACGACTTGGTTGACAACGAAAATGGTAACTTCGACTACCTTATGTATGCCAACCTAGACTATAAACACCCTGAAGTTATTGAAAATATTTACGAATGGGCAGATTGGTTCGTTGAAACAACAGGCGTTCAAGGGTTCCGAATGGATGCCGTTAAGCACATTGATTCTTTCTTTATGCGTAATTTTATTCGCGATGTCAAAGAAAAACAAGGTCAGGATTTCTATGTCTTTGGTGAATTTTGGAATGGTAACGAGGAGGATAACAATACCTATCTTGAAAAGATTGAAAAACGTTTTGACCTCGTCGATGTTTCCCTCCACAACAATCTACACAACGCTAGCACAGCGGGAGCTGATTATGATTTAACAACAATTTTCGATCATTCCTTGGTCAAAAATCATCCTGAACATGCCGTGACCTTCGTAGACAACCACGACACTCAACGCGGGCAAGCTCTAGAATCTACTGTTGAAGAATGGTTTAAACCAGCTGCTTACGCTCTCATCCTTCTCCGTGAAGACGGTCTTCCTTGCCTATTTTATGGTGACTACTATGGTATTGAGGGTGAATTTGCCCAAGAAAATTTCCAAGAGAGCCTAGATACCTTGCTCTACGCTCGTAAAGACCTAGCTTACGGTGAGCAAACAGACTACTTTGATGATCCAAACTGTATCGGGTGGACACGCTCTGGCAACGAAGATGGGGCTCCATTAGCTGTAACGATTTCTAATGATGCTGCTAACAGCAAGTCTATGGAAATTGGTAGTGATTGGGCTGGACAAGCCTTCTATGACATTCTTGGAAACTGCTCTGATACTGTAACCATTGACGAAGACGGATGGGGAGACTTCCCAGTTTCTGAAAAATCTGTCAGCGTTTGGACAATTCAAGACTAAGAAAAAAAGCTCAGTTGAGCTTTTTTTAGTATCATAAAATTCCTGAAATAGTCTTAACGATATCATGATTGACGTCAACATTATGTACACGGACAATCTGACATCCTTTGGTAACTGCATAGCCAGATAAGGCAGCTGTCCCCTGGTCGCGATCCTTAGCTTGAGTATTCCCACCTAGTAGGTAGTCCACAACTCGCTTACGAGAAATTCCAAAAAGAACAGGATAGCCCAAGGAAACGACCTTGTCCAAGCCTTTTAGCAGGTCAATATTGTGTTGGACATTTTTAGCAAATCCAAAGCCTGGATCAATCCAGATATTGTCCTTGGCCACACCTGCTTCCAAGGCAGCCTGGGCACGTTGACTGAGGAATGTACAGACATCTTCTGTGACATCATTGTATACTTCTTCTTTTTGATTATGCATAAGGATAATCGGCACATTCTTTTCAGCTGCTAAAGCTAACATCTGACCATCATAAAGTCCAGCCCAGACGTCATTTAGAATATCTGCACCTGCTTCAAGAGCAGCTCTAGCAGTGGCTGTCTTATAGGTATCAATACTGATGAGCACATCATATTTTGTCTTGATAGCCTGAATAACTGGAACGATACGAGCAACCTCTTCTTCCTCAGTCACAAATTCTGCCCCTGGTCTTGTAGATTCGCCACCGACATCGATAATAGCAGCCCCCTGGGCAATCATGCGCTCAACCTGAGCCAAGGCATCCTCTACTGTGTCAAAATCGCCACCATCTGAGAAAGAATCAGGGGTGACATTCAAGATTCCCATAATACAGGCCTTACCTGCAATCTCATGTTTACCGATAAACATCTTAACTCCTAAAAATCACGCATCAATGAAAGAATTTCCTTGCGTTCTTCACGGTCTTCTTTATAAAGGCCCTTAGCGACAGTTGTGATTGTCTTACTTCCTGGTTTCTTAATGCCTCGCATAGTCATGCACATGTGCTCTGCTTCAACCATGACAAAAACTCCTCGAGGATTCAGAGCTTCTTCAAGTGCTGTAGCAACTTGATCTGTAAGACGTTCTTGCAACTGCGGACGACGAGCAGCTACTTCAACTGCACGCGCTAATTTGGAAAGTCCTGTCACCTTGTCTCCACTTGGCAAATAAGCCACATGGGCCTTACCATAAAATGGAACCAAATGGTGCTCACACATAGAGTAAAAAGGAATATCCTTGACAAGGACAACTTCGTCATGAACTTCTGAAAAGACAGCTGTAAATTGATCCTTAGGATCTTCATTTAGACCTGAAAACATTTCAGCATACATCTTAGCCACACGTTTTGGTGTATCCAAAAGTCCCTCACGCTCAGGATTTTCACCTAGAGCTTCCAATAGTTGATAGACTGCTTGTTCTACTTTTTCTTGATTTGCCATAATTTCCTCTTGCAACGTTATAATACTATCTATTATACCTTATTTTGCTGGATTTTTCTTGCAAAAAATAAGATTTCCTAGCTACCTAAATCTCAAAAAAAGCGAAGACCACCTTTCATATAGAGGTTATCTTCGCTTATATTTTTAGTCTTTCAAGTGGTAAGAATAAGATGAAACCACAATATTCTCACGCCATTTGAGATAATATTTCAATCGTAAACTCATTTGGTTATGAAGCATGGTTTGCCATGATTTTTTAGGTACAAACTGAGGAATCATGACTGTCAGAGTCGCATTATCCTTCTCAGCTTGAGTGGCGACCTCGTCCACATACTGAATGGTTGACTGAGTGATTGAGCTATATGGTGATTGGATATGAACCATCTCAATTTCAGGGAAATATTTTTTAAACTCTTGTTCAGTTTCCTTGTCCTTGTTCTCTGTATCCTTAGTAGATACATGCATGGCGATAACCTTGTCACCAATAGAACGTGCATAAGAAATAGCTCCGATATTAGCCTTGGTAACATTCCCAACAAGGATAAGAACAATATTTCCTTGATAATGGTGTTCTTCTACCGCTCCATCAATACGCAACTGTTGAGCAACACCATTATAGTGTTTTTTAATCTTAAGGAACATCCACATCAAGATTGCAATAATCGGGAAGAATGGCCAGATATCTCCTAAACGGAAAAGGAAGAGAATGAGAACGATAGCATAACAAATGAGGGCACCTAAGATATTTGCTAAAGAGTGTTTCCAGAATCCCTTACCATATTCACGAATCCAATGGACAACCATCCCCGTTTGAGAAAGAGCAAATGGAATAAATACACCGATGGTGTAAAGCGGAATCAACCGTTCCGTATTTCCTCGGAAAATAAACAAAAGGGTAATGGCACCAATTGCAAGTGTCAAGATCCCATTAGAGTATCCCATACGTGCACCTTTTTCAAGATACATGTGAGGCATGTATTTATTTTTCGCCATATTAAAGGACAACATCGGAAAGGCTGAAAAACCTGTGTTAGCTGCCACTGCAAGAATCATAGCAGTAGAGAATTGGAAAATGTAAAATAGAATACTACCAATCCATGATTGACCAAGAATTTCTCTAGCCATTTGTGACAAGATAGTTACTCCTGCATGAGGTGTAATACCTGTCCACCAGTTGAGGAAGGTAATTCCCGCAAACATAGCCCCCAAAATGCTAGACATGATAAAGAGGGTTGATGCTGCATTTTTAGCCTTAGGTTTTTGAAAGAAAGGCACCGCATTAGAAATGGCTTCTACCCCTGTCAATGAGGCAGAACCTGAAGTAAAGGCCCTTAAAATAAGAATCAATGACACCCCTGTAATGGGTTGTCCTAAATGTGCTGTGGCTGCGTAAGGCATATGACCAGTTAAAATTTGAAAGAAACCAAATCCCAACAAGAACAGCGTCGAAACAATGAAGAGATAAACCGGTATCATCAAAGATTTTGCCGATTCACGCATTCCCCTAAGGTTCATAACCATCAAAACAAGTACCAAAATCATTGATATCTCAAGATTGAAAGGATGAAGGAAGGGAAGGGCTGAAGTAATGGCATCTGCACCTGAGGCCACTGAAACAGCAACTGTCAACATGTAATCGACCAAAAGACTGCCACCAGCTATCAAGCCAAACTTAGGAGACAGATTTTCCGTCGTTACCATATAGGCACCACCACCTTGAGGATAGGCCTTGATAACCTGTCTATAAGAGATGGTAAGGCTGGCCAAAAGGACGAGAACCAAAAGCCCAATAGGGATTGACCACCAAATAGCCGCACTAGATACAGCTGTCAGAACCAAGACGACTTGCTCTGGACCATAGGCGATAGATGAGAGTGCATCACTCGACAACATGGCCAAGGCCTGAATCTTGGACAATAAGTGTTCATCACCACTATCATCATGAGTTAAAGGTTCACCGATTAAAATGTTTTTCAGACGTTGAAACATTGCGATCTCCTTGCTTTTAAAACATACAAAGGTTATTATACGCCCCTAAATGTCATCTTTCAAGTCTTAAACATCACTTGCCTGCTCTAAAACCCATTTTCTGACCTGAGAAATAAAGTATAGAGATCCCGTAATCACATAAAGTTTCTTATTGTCAGTCGTTACATGTTCTTTAATCCATGTTTTGAAATCTGGTACCTGCTTATAAACTTCTGGGTATTTATCTAATTTAACACTGTTTGGATAGTCAAAACTCGTTACAGTCAAGTCACCAACCGATTTTAGTTGAGCCAGCATACCATCAATAGGTTTGGTGTCAATAGCCGCAAAGAGAAGTTCAATCTCCTTATCTGCATGTTCTGATTGCAGCAAGTCAATCAAAACTTTAACACTCTCATTATTATGAGCACCATCAATCATGAGATTAGGTCTTAAAAATTCTGTTCGACCTCGCCAATTGGCATGAGCTAGTGCGTCCTTTATGAGTTTAGGAGTTACTTTAGGATAATCTTTTTGAAGCAATAAAGAAGCCATAATAGCTAAACTAGCATTTGCTACTTGATGTTGACCAGCCATGGCCAAGGCTATATCATCTAACTTTTGATCCCCATAGGTAAAATCAAAGGAATGACTAGACCCTTCAGCTGTGAAATCTCTCCCCAATTCATAGGTTTTGGACCCTTCTTCACGCGCCTTCTTCTCGAAAACATCTCTAACATCAGTACGGTCAGTCACATAAATAAAAGGAGCCCCATTCTTCAAAACACCAACTTTTTCTGCTGCAATTTCAGCATGGGTATTTCCCAAAATAGCCTGATGGTCCAAACCAATCGAAGGGCAAAGAACTGCCAAAGGCTTAAATAGATTAGTCGAATCATGAAGGCCGCCCATTCCAGCTTCAATGAATGCGATATCAACAGGATGGACCTGACCAAAATAAAGGAACATCAGAACTGTGATAATTTCAAACTCTGTCGCATTTTCATGCTCTGTCTCTTTTGGTAGACGTTCAACCACAGGCTTCACACGACTAACCAAGTCAAGTAAGTCCTCTTCTGAAATCATCTGACCATTAAGAGAGATTCGTTCCTTGAAGTCAATAATATAGGGCGAGGTAAAGGTTCCAACTTCATAGCCTGCCTGGGTAAAAATTGTTTGTAGGGCATTGACTGTAGACCCTTTGCCGTTTGTTCCCACGATATGCACAGCCTTGAGATTATCTTGTGGATTTCCCAATTCTTTAAGCATCCAAGCCATACGCTCCAAGCCAGGCTTGATGCCAAATTTTAATTGTCCATGAATCCAATCCAATGCTTCCTGATAAGTCATAATTACTCCTTTTTTGGCTAATGCTTCAACTTAGTCATTAAACTGACCTTTAAACTAGATTCCTAGTTTTTCCTTGAGCTTAATGAGTTGACGTTCTTATTATACCAAAGACTTCTAGTCTATAACCAAAATATGCAAAAAAGGCAACCCTAGGGTCACCTCTTAAGCTTTCTCTTTTTCGTCAATAACAAGACGAACTTTTTTACCTTGAGTAGGTACCGAATAGACAATCGCTCTTATCGCCGTAATAGTACGTCCTTTTTTCCCGATAACACGCCCAATATCGGCTGGGGCAAGATCAAGATGGTACTCCAAAAACTCAGGTCCGTCAATGATTTTGATGGTCAACTGATCTGGTGAAGCAATTAAAGGTTTAACGATAGCGATAATAAGATTTTCAATGGTATCCATAGGCTAAAAAATTATTTTGAGAATTTTGATTCGTGGAATTTCTTCATAACGCCTTCTTTTGAAAGGATGTTACGAACTGTATCTGAAGGTTGTGCACCTTTAGACAACCACTCAAGAACACGTTCTTCTTTAAGTGTTACTTGGTTTTCTTCAACGAGTGGGTTGTAAGTACCAACTGTTTCGATGAAACGTCCATCACGTGGAGCACGTGAATCTGCAACGTTAATACGGTAGAAAGGTTTTTTCTTAGAACCCATACGAGTCAAACGGATTTTTACTGCCATTTTTAGTATCTCTTTTCTTTAGTTTTTTTATTATGGTGAGGGCTCTTATCGCCCCTCGACCTTAACTAGTATACCATATCATTTTTATGTGTCAAGAAAAAAACTTGACAGACTTAAATTTTCTACAAAAAAAAATTAGAGTTTGACTCTAACTTCCTTTTAGACTATTTCTTAGTTGTGGTCTTATGATTTTTTTCATAAGCTACTTTTGCTTCAGCATATTGAGCTTCTAAACTCTTAGCCGCTACCTTTGACACTTTCTCATAAGTATCACGACTAGTCAACTTGCCATCCTCGTTGTATGTAGAAACAACCATGGTATCTTTATTTACAGTATAAGACTTGGTGCGTTTTCCTTTACGGTAGAGTCGGTAGTTATCTACGTTATCCGAAATATAGTAATCTACTAGATTCTTATCTGCATTTGGATAAAGTTGCGAGACAACTTTAGTCAACTCACGCTTAAATTCTGAAACTTCTTTAGTATAGGTAATAGATTTATTCCACTGATCAACAACTTGATATTCCTTCAAATAATCTGAAGCTGTAAAAGTAGGCTGATCCTCCTCACCTTTTTTATAGAAGTAAGAATGCGTTTGTAAATTATTAGAATGATCAACTTTAAGGAAAGAGACGTAAATCTCATCTTTATCTTCATGTTCTTTCAGAGCATTGGTTAACTTACCAGAATTTTCGTCCAAGACCTTAGACGATTTTAATTCCCAAGTTCCCTCAATGTTCCCCGAAGCATTACGCCAAAAACCGTATACACCACCGACAAGCAACATCAAAACAACAGCAACAAGACTAGAAATCAAGGCTCCTTTGCCCCAATTTTTGGCCTTTTGCGACTTTTGATTAGCGTTTTGAATCGTTTCTAGAAGACGAACCTGACTTTCCAATCTCTTTTCCAACTTGGCAACTGTCTGTTCTTCCTTAGATTTAGCTTTGGCAGCTAGCTTTTCGGCTTTTTTCTTATCACGAGCAGCTTGACGAGCAATCTTCTTAGCTGCCTTTTCTTCCTTACGATCAAGTTTTGTCAAATCCTCAGATAATCCAAGATGCTGTGCTTGGTTACTGAAAACTGGAATAGCTTGATTAGGTTCATTCGAGGTATTAACAGAATGATTTCCTGCATCTGGACGGGTTGGCGCATAACTTGCCAAACGTTCCTTAGCCTCTGCGACGCGTTTGCGCTGTTCCTCTTCCTTTTGAATATCCTCAGCCTGACGGCCCGACTGAATGGTTCTTACTTGACCAACAGTCTCTTGAGACAGGGCCCTTCTCTTTTCCTGGGCCGCATTTGCCATAGCTTCTTGCTCGTTGTCACGCTCTTTCTGAGACTGAGCTAGTGCTCTGGCGGTTGCGGTTCCTTCTTCAAACTGTTGGTCAGCTGCTGATTCACCTTGATCAGCTACTTGGTTAGCCTCTGTACCCTCAGAGAGAACAAACTCTCCTCGTTCCAAGGCCTCTTTGAAGTCGATTGGTCTTGGTTTTCGGCCATTAACAGCCTCAAAGTACTCTAACCATTCGTCTTTCAACATAATAGATCCCCCTGAATAAAAAAACACATGATTAACTTCCCTATTTTACCATACTTTTTAACATAAAAATAGGGACTTAACAAGAATTCTAAAAATTCTTATTAAGTCCCCATTAATCTTCTTTTGGTGTAATAGACAATAATTGAACAAAACTGTGTTGTGCTGATTCTGTTTCAAGCGTGACATTGTCGTATCTGAAGAGAATCTCCTCGATATTTGCTAAGCCCAAACCACGACCTGTTCCTTTCGTTGAAAATCCTCTTTGTTTCAAAGGAGCTACATCAATAGAAGCTTCCTTAGTTGAATTTTCAACAACAATAACTGATTGATTTTCCATCTTAAAGATAGCAATAGATAATTTTGGTTTATCTGCTAATACAGTAGCTTCAATAGCATTATCACAAAGAATTGATATGATTGTAATCAAGTCGAGTGGACGCATATCTGTGAAGAAGACCCCCTCTTCAACCTCCACATGACATTGAATACCTTTATCAAAAGCCTCAGCCACTTTAGATGATAAAAGACTCTTAAGTGGCATATTGGTCACACGAGTTAATTTTGCCAAATCAAACTTTTGCTGCTTCAAATCTGATGCCGAATCTTTCAAGACACTATCATAAATCATCTTGATTTGATCAATGTCTTTCATCTGGATGGCTTCATTAAGCGAAATCATAACATTAGTATAGTCGTGACGGAAACTGCGTAGCGTTTCGTAAAGACTTTCGACCTGCTCAGAATACTTCTCTAAATCATCCAAGTGACGTCGATTTTCTTTTCTACGCTCATTTTCAAAGTACTCATCTGCGTATCTATTAACACTGTAAACAGCATAAAGAATCGCTATATATCCAATCAAGGTTATAATATGGCCAGCATAATACAAATTAAAGAAACGCGAAGCCACAACTACGGAATAGTTCATAATCACATAAGCAATCAAAACAAAGTTAGTGAAAAACATAATCCGACCAAATTTACGATCTCGCTCCAAGACCCTCAAGTATTTAAAATCAATATTAAGAAGTTTGGATAGAGCGACAAATGTTGGAATAATTAAAAGGTCAAAGAAAATGAAATAAAGATAACTTCTGTTTAGAAAATCCGATGTGATACCGAATCCCGGCATCAAAAAGTAGGCATAACCATTAAAAATCAAAAGATAAAGAACAAGAGGATAGAAGGCATAAAATGCAAACATATTAGTGGTTCTTTCCTTGCCGTAGAAATAAGCATAGAAAAGAAGATAGAAGGGTGTCATAAAGGACAAACCGACATTATATGACATCCCCAGTATTCCCCCTATACATTCAACCAGGAACGCAATAGGAAGGATCATACGTGGTACCTTGACCAAGCTGGTCTTTTCGTAGATCCACTGTATGACAATGAAATGCAAAAGATATTCTAATGCAATTTGCAAATTGAGCATCATTTAATGGTTAGCCACCTCCTTCTAGTCATCTCTAAATATACAGCAAAAAGCCATAACACTATTCTATCACAATTCCTGATAATAGATGAGATAAAATTAAATCATTATCTCGAATTTCAGAAAACTTTCAATAATGATTAGAGAAGAAGGGGGAATCTAAGACCTAACGATTTTTCAAACGTTCCAAAAGTTCCTTTTTACGTGTCCGCGATAGGAGGCATGACTCGTTTTCCTCAAAGAAAACCATATTAGCTGTACGATCCACACTTGTCACATTATTCACATTGACAACAAAAGAGCGGTGTGTTTGGAAGAAAATATCATCCAATTTTGCTACTTCTGCAATTTTCCCATAGAATTCCACTAGGTTTGACTTGGTATGAGCGATTAACTTATGTGGCACAGGGGCTGTCTCAATGTATAAAATGTCATCATAAGGAATATTAACATCATTTTTATCCGTTTTAACAGTTAGACTCTGTGCCTTGGTTTCTTGCTCAACCTGTGAATAAGCAAAATCTAAAAGTTCTACTAAAGCTCTCTTAAGATCCACATCTTCCATGGATTTATCGACAAAGTCTAGAGCTTGAATCTTATAACGGAAGGTCAAGGGCATAAACTCCGAGTAAGCTGTAACAAAAGCAATTTGTGCTTTCAAGTCTTCCTTACGGATTTCAAGCCCAATATCTAGTCCCTGCTTAGTTTGATTTTTAAGGTCAATATCCAAAAGATAAACCATGGATTTACCCGAACCTCTATCAGCATCTAACAATTCCTGACCCTGTTCATAAAAAGTAATCCCATCAACAACGGCCTTCGACTCCTCAACTGCTTCGTCCAATAAACGACCAACACGATGACGCTGCAAGGCATCATCTTCAAGGACGATAATAGAAAGCATCTTATTTCCCTCTTTCTTTCTAATATACTTTAATATACCTATCTAATATTTTATCATAATTAATCGGATAATATTCCTTTTTTCACAGCATAAAGTCTTTTTATCTCACCTAATTTCATTTATAAAACAATTGTTATCCCATTGTCACTTTATATTCATTTTTAGGTGTTATCATGAGAGCTGTTTTTGTTTTAAATTAAAAAGGAGAAAGTTATGTTACATTCTTTTAAAACGCAAGGGACTAAGACAAAGACCTTGTTGACCCTTGCAACTGTCGGTATAATTAGTGCTTTTCTTGTAGGAAGTCCTCAGTATGCCTCTGCGGATCAAACCTATGTTTCAGATCCTAACCAGGCTCAAACATTTTCCGAACTTGAAACAGGTACAACTACAAATACCATCGCTCAAACAGGTGTTTCTACTGAAACACCTACTACTGTGACTACTATATCACATACCTCTGTGGATGATTTTCATACACATGAAAATGACTATGAACAAACTCCCACAAACACTCCAACTTTTGAGGAATTGAAACAAAATAGTCAAACAGCTAGCAGTACTGTCGACAGCCAGACTGGAATCAAAACCTATGAGACTAGAATTCCGACAAATACAGATAGCAATCATAAGGCTGTAGAAAACCAGTCTGAACCAAAGACCGAAACTGTCGCTCAAGCACAAACCTGGTCAAAAGATGGTGCCACATGGGTTTCAACAGAAATTAATAATGGTAATGTTCATAAGATTCTATCTACTTATATTCCAAAACCATTAACACCTTCTACAAAACCAACGACAACAGCTACACCAAAATCTAAACAATCAACTCCTGCTGTTAGTCAACC
Source organism: Streptococcus sp. CCH5-D3 (assembly GCF_001556435.1). NCBI lineage: Bacteria > Bacillati > Bacillota > Bacilli > Lactobacillales > Streptococcaceae > Streptococcus > Streptococcus sp. CCH5-D3. Next base: position 980 of record NZ_LSIW01000139.1, on the reverse strand, counting down.
TAAAAAACCAGCCACAGTTGCTAACAAACCTACAACATCTACAACTCAACCTAAGAAACCAACGACTGTTGTAAACAAACCAGCGACTTCTACAACGACACAACCTAAGAAGCCAACAACGACTGTCACTAAACCGACAGCTCCTAAAGCCACTCCTATCCAACCTGCTAAACCAGTGGACCGAATTGCTCAAGTATGGCAAAAGAATAACGAACTCGTAAAAGAGAATTACGATACTCCTCACTGGTCAAGCAAGGAAGCGACAGTTTTCATCAATGCTAAAAATCCTGAAATCGTGAATGCCTACAAACAGGCTATCACTTCTTGGAATAACACTGGTGCCTTTAATTTCTTGCTCACTAACGATAAACAAAAAGCCAACATCATTGCTGATGAACGTTATGAAGGTAATGTGGCAGCTCCTCTTGGAGTTACCTACTCTACTTACTACCTCCCAACTAAGCAATATAGTAATGCTACTGTTTACTTGAACACCTTCCATGTTCAAAACAATTATTACCAAAAGAACGGTGGGAAACTTCTTAATACTGCGCAACACGAATTAGGACACTCAATTGGACTTGAACACAACAGTGCCGTTGCCTCTGTAATGGAACCTAAAGGTGGTAAGACAAGTATCCAACCTGTTGATATTAACAATGTTAAGAAACTCTATAGCAAGATTTAAGTTCTTACACCATCACTACAAATATAAGCAGACCTATCAGGTTCTGCTTTTTTTATACAAGTGAGATGACCATTCAAGACCAGAAAATGACTGTTCATGATTTTTTCTTACAAAATTTGATATTATGTAAAGTTTTCTTCATTTTTTTTGGTAAAATAGAAAATGTAAAGAGAGACCGGATGAGTTGGAAAACTAAACTTTGTTAGTTTTTGCTCATTATTCTCATAAACAGAATAAAAATAGTCTAGGAACCCTTCTTAACATTTATACCTATCTTCCCCAAACACTTTTC
>NZ_LSIW01000138.1:0-1057 GCF_001556435.1 Streptococcus sp. CCH5-D3 | reverse complement strand
GATAAATTGTAAAATATAGTGCAACAAAAAAACTCATAGCCTTTCATTGGTGTAAACTGTAAGTAACCACACAAACAGAACCCGAGGAAACACTATGAGCTACTCCCATCTTACCATAACCGAGCGAATAAAGATAGAAGCCTATTTGGAATTAGGTTTGAAACCTTGCCAAATTGCCAACAAACTTGGCGTACATAGATCCACCATCTCAAGAGAGTTAAGACGATGCCAAAATGGCTATTCCGCAGCCTTAGCACAGGAACAGTACGACCACAGGGCTAAACAAAAAGGTCGGAAGTCTTGTTTGACACCAGAGTTGAAAAAGGAAATTGAGGACGGTTTAAAATCCTCTTGGTCGCCTGAACAGATTTGTGGCCGCTATCAGCTTGAACAAAAGCCAATGGTAGCTTTTAAAACCATCTATAACTGGCTCTACGCCGGTTTGATTGATCTGGATTTAAGCGTCCTGCGTCGTAAAGGAAAGACTCGACAACCCAAAGAAACACGTGGGACATTTAGGATTGGCACATCAATTGCCAAACGTCCTAAAGAGGTCAGGAATCGTGAGACTTTTGGCCACTGGGAGCTTGATACTGTGGTGTCTTCCAGAGGCAAGAGCAAGGGCTGTTTAGCGACCTTTCTGGAGCGAAAAACGCGCTTTTACTTAGCTTTCAAGATACCAGACAGAACAGCCAAATCCATGTTTTTAGCCATCAAACAACTTTGTAAGCTATTTCCAAAAGAGGCTCTTAAAACCTTCACTTCAGACAGGGGAAAAGAGTTTGCCTGCTATCCTCTGGTAGAGAACTTAGGAATTTCCTTTTTCTTTGCGGACGCCTATTCATCCTGGCAGAGAGGAAGCAATGAAAACGCAAATGGCTTACTAAGAGAATATTTCCCAAAGAAAACAGATTTAGCCACCATCTCTGAGGAGGCTTTGAACAAAGCCTTATATGATATCAATCACAGACCGCGAAAATGTTTAGCTTACAGAACTGCTTGTGAAGCTCTAGAGGATGAGTTTGACTAAATGTTGCACTTATTCTTGCAATTTATC
>NZ_LSIW01000137.1:0-6674 GCF_001556435.1 Streptococcus sp. CCH5-D3 | reverse complement strand
TCAGGTTCTCTCTAGATGTTAGCTTTTCGTCACCCACTACAGTTGACAAAGAGCCATATTTAACCTGTCTACTTGACAGGGGGCATATCAATAGCGGGTGGTTTATTTGTTTCGCACCTTCGGAGCGAAACGGACTAATAGTCACATAATAAAAAGGAATTAAGCAACCAAACGCTACTTAATTCCTTGAAATTATCTCATCACCTCTATTCGCCTTTAAATTTTGATAGACTCTATTTTCTAATTAATATGACCAATATTGTCAATACTAACCTTTTCAATCAATTCATTAGTTGTCGAAACTAAGTACATTAATAAATCCAAAAAGAGTATCAATAGTAAAGTAAACTAAATAATTGAGTTATAAATGGCTATTTTCACAAAACTGTTTCATCATCACACTATCTCAGTACACAAACCATTTTTCTATAGCTTTGTCTTAATCTTGATCTTTTTTCTTTAATCCAAGAAACGCACATAAGGTAAACATTATTCCGGCAACTAATGACATGAAGACTTCGCTAACTGTTCCGGTTTTTGGCAACCTATCATTGTTAGTAGTTGATTTACTATCAATATTGGTATGTTTATTATCTATGTTCTCTGGTTCATTAAGATAAACTTCCTTCTTATTTTCAAAGTTTTTATCATTTTCATCAGGAACTTTAGCTGTGACATCCTTAGTTGAATCAGATTTGTGTGAATGATTTTCTCTTTGTAAATCCTCTTTTTTGTAATTTTCATCTAAGTGACTATGATTTTCTTGCACGTTATCTTTCTTTTTCGATACATCAAAAGTAGGTTTATTTTCCTCCTCCTTTTTCTCCTCTATTTTCTTGAATACAGGTTTTATAAGAGTATCTTTTGATACATTAATAACATAGCCAGCATCTTTTTTCCCTTCGACACCAGAAATTTCCCAGCCATCAAATTGATATCCTTTTTCTAATTCACCCTTATAGACAGGTAAAATGAAATCTTCTTCCGACACTATCGTTGAACTCATTTCTTTTCCATTTTGAATGGTCACAGTTACCGTATGAGGTTTTAGTTCGCTTACCTCTCCCGTATCTTTGTTTAAAATGAATTCTTTTACGGTTGTATTTCTTGCAAAATCTTTTACAACAATCTTAATGTTTAGTGTCTTATCTGTTAGTTGTTTAATATCATCAAATGATTTATATTCTTTTCCATTTACATAAATATGTTTGTCTTGAATCTCACCATCGAATCCATTATTTCTTTTATCATTGATATTAAAGACTACAGATTTTCCGTCAGCATATTCAATACTAGTATTTCCCTTAGGATCAATGTTTACTTCTGGTTTAACATTATCATATAAAAATTGATAGTGTACTCCAACCGCTTTCGCATTCAAATCGCTATAGCCAGTTTGAAGATAAACATTTCCATCCATATCTGTTACCTTATCTGGGAATCCGTTTGCTTTATAGTCTTTCATTCCCCAGTCCATGATGTCACCGTCTTTAACATTAAGCTTAATATTAAAATCTCTAGTGTTATCAATGTGTAAATCTCCGTAGATTAAATAATTATCTACAACCGATTCATTAACTCTCAACTCCCAGTTAAAACCACCCTTATCAGAAATCTTACCTCTTAAATAAAATTCTGGATTTCGTACATAAATTTTATTAGATTTAGATGGATTAAAGTAGTTCTTGTCCATTGAAAGATTTACTGGTTTTGCATCAATAAATAACATAGAGCCATCTTCTTTTATAGCTTCTACGTTGGACTCATCCTCCCCATGATACTCTTTATCATCTTTACCAAATAATACCAGTTTAGAAGAATCTGTTACAAGATTTCCATCTTTATCGATTGCCTCCCCTTTATCATTCATTTTAAAGGTAAACACTTGATATTTTACAATGTTAAAGCCATCCAAAGCCGACATTAATACTGATTGAGTACTTCTTCCATCTTCAACATTTCTACTATCAGCATAAATTATTTTTTCTGATAGGACTCTTAGATTAGGATTGGCCTTTTGTATTTTTGCTATATCTTCCTGGCTATAAACTCCATTTCCTTCTAACATATCCGTTTTTCCAGGATTATAGGTAGTCACTTTTAGTGCATAGCCTTTTCTTAGAATGATGTTATCCTTTAACAGATATTGTTGTTTTTCTGAATCAGAATAGATTTTACCAGATTCCATTTCCGTTAAATTGTTTGGTTTGTTCTTTGAAAGATCACCTTCTCCTAATTCTATTACATTCCCATAACTTGATGTATAGGGATATTCTGTTTTAGTTTCCTTATTTTTTTCAGGCATTCTAATTTTAGTTTCAGCTTTTATCTGATCATCATCTTTAACAAAGAATCTCATATCTCCTGCAAAAGCTAATCCATCCACAATATCATTAATATTAGCGTATAAATCAAATGTCATCGTTTTTGAGTGGGAATCATACTTAGTCGTTTTGATTTCTACAGAACTATAGTTATTGCCGTAATATACCTTGGCATTTTTAGAAACATTACTTATCTTTCCAAGAATTTCAAAGTGTCCATCTTTAGACGGGCTTAGAACACCATAAATTTTTGATTTGATTTCGTCAAGTTTTTCAGTTTCATATTGTAAGGCACTACCATCGTCATAAGCAATGATATTTCCCTTATCATCGTATTTATAATCGTATTCCTCTGTTCTCTTACCAGTTTCACTTGTAAAGTCATCAACTTCTCTAAATTTCTTTTTAATGAGTTTCTTTAAGTCTTTACTTTCAAAATCTCTAATTGTTGAAATAGTTTTATGAATAGTCAAGCTTGATTTTTCTTCGATAGACTCTTCATTTTCTTGATGATTTTCTTCCTCAGTTGTATCCTTTTTAAGACTATCCTCTTTTCTATTTTCTAAATTTTTAAATTTAGATTCGGAAATCTCGCCAAGCTTTTGGTATTTAGATGAATCTTGATCAGGATCTACTAGATAATAGGAAATCATCCCCTTTTCATCAGCATGATCAGCAAATTTAATTCTATGAATCTTTGTGAAATTGCTAGATCCATCTAATGCAATGACTTCAATGATTTTTCCTCTTAAATCTCCTGCACCATTAATTTCATAAATAGTATTTCCGTCTTTGTCTAGTTTCCTATTTCTTCCTTGACCCTCACCTGCATAAGTTACTTCAAGATTTTTCTCAACCTCTCCATCTTCATTAACCAGAGCGGCGCCTGCATACCAAACTTCGTTTGCAATCTCGTCAAATTTTTCAGGATGTTCTTTTTGATCTCTCGCAAATAAGGTTTCATTCTTGTATTGATCTTTTACCTTGTGATAAGTATCCTTTGTAATCAACTTAATTTTTTCAGGATTTGAAAAATCAACCGAAACAATCTTAGGGGCTGTATTATCAATTTTTACAGGAATATAGGAAACCTGCCATGGGTAATCTTTAGTTAATCTATATTTAAATTTATAGAAATATTGACCTTCTGCAATCGGTTCAAATTGTCCTCTTATCCTAGTAGCAGGATCTTTGGTATCCTTGCTTTCTGGTGCATTTTCTTCTCTACCTCTAGGGTTATAGATGAGTCCATCCCATTTCAAGTCGCTCCAAACTTTTAGCTTAGAAGATTTGATTCCCTTTGCATCATTTCTCTTAGAGTTTAAAATTCCTCTAATAAAGTGTTCTCTCGAAATGACTTTTAAGTCTCTTTGATTTTCTCCCTCTTTATTTGTATTTACTATTGAAATCAATCCTTCTTCTGCACTTCTTAATACAAGTGGAGAAGGTGTTAATCCTCTCCCAAGTTGAGCATCTTGAGGATTTCCATTTGAATCTAAAGGATAAATTTTAGCAATATTAGAACCACTTGATGATGGTGCGTTGATCCCTTCGTTATTGAAAGCAAACAATTCTGGATTTTGATCTAGGGATGTTGTATTTTTATCTTTTCTATTTTGTATAACTCCTGCTGGATTAAATTTATCTATACCTTCTCCACCAATCCCCTTATTTAAGGTTCCTGGAATTTTCGGTTTGCCATCATCATCATAACCTTCCATTGTTTTTGATTTTGAACCTTCCTCCCAGGCCCATTTATCAAGGATTGGTTCGTGGTTCCAATTCCCAGCAAATCCCATTAGAGGCATCGATAAAGAAGGTTGGAAGTTTATTTTCTTCCCGTTGGAGTTCAGAGCTTCCATTTCTTCCACTGACTCAAAATGAATAAATGATTCTACAAATTTATTTTTGTTTTTAGCCTCCCCAACATTTATAACCGCATTTAAATCAAAGCTAGAATTTGGACCTATAGTGAAAGTGTCATGCTCAAATGTAATATTTGCTCCTTTGATTTTTTCTGGGTGGATTTCTGGAACAATTTGCTTACCATCTGGAGATTTTTCATCTTTGTATGTTTCATCCAGTTTGAGTCTGTCAGTTAGAGCATCTGTAGTTATAGCAGATGCTGAAACTTTAAAGGTTAAAGGTCTGTTTGATGTATTGTGAAGCTTAATTGTAAAATATTTTTTATCTCCTTTTATTTCTTTAAGAGAAATAGAACCATAAGAGTTTACCAAACCTTTAGAATCCGTGTTTTTAAAAGTAGCTACGACTTCATTTCTCAAAGCATTGGCAACATTAATTAGCCCTGCTCCCTGTTGTCTAGGTGATGCAAAGTATTGACTTTTTTCTTTCCAAGAAGTTGCATCCATCATAGGGCGTGCAGTATTTTGTAGGGCTATTTTTGTAAGACTTGTAAGATCTATTTTGTCATCTCCCTTAAGATTTTTCAACACAGGTCTTTCAAGCATTTCCTTTAATTTTGGTCTAATCAAAACAGTAGAAGCTGCCACGATTGGAGTTGCCATACTAGTCCCTGACATATAACCATAAGTTGATTTCCCATTAATGACATTGAGAGTGGATTTAATATTTTTACCGGGTGCTGAAACATCTGGTTTTAAAAGTAAATCTATTCTTGGTCCCCAAGATGTGGACCCTGCTGGAACGATGATCTCTTCTTTATACAGTTCTTTGTCTGTGTCAGGTGCAAACTTAAAGTCAATCTCTTTTTCGTCACCTACATTCGGTTTATTAGAATTATAGCTTGCCATATCAATTGGATAGTATTGCTCCAATTTATCTTTAAAATCTTCTTTATTATTCCTTTTAACCTCAGTTTTTTTATCAGGGTTAATCATGTTCCATAACTTTACACCATCATCTCCTGAAATTGAAAAAACTTGACTAGTAGTTCCTTCATCCTCCTCATATCCCATAGCTGGAAGCTCTGTCCAATTATCTCTATTGTAGTAATTTACAGTATTTACAACCATAATGCCACGTGCACCCTTATCCGTTGCACGTTTAAAAGCATTTTTTAACTCCTTTGTATAAATTCTATCCATTACTGCAATTTTGCCTCTAAGATCCAATCCTATCAAATCTTTGTCTTGCCCCTTGCCTATATATACAAATTTTAATTTACTAGAAGCTTTTGATCCTTCTTCATTTGTTATGATTTTATTCTTATCGAAAAAGGCACCTATATTTCTATATTTAAAACTTTCTCCACCTATGTTAACTTTATCAAACTCAACTGTTTGATTTTTAGCAGATGCGACTGCTATCGCATCTTCATGTGCTGCAGTTCGTGTTACATTTCCAGTGTCGGTCATTTTCAGATTATTATTTGCCACTAAATCCCATGAAGAACTTGAAGCAGAAGTCGCATAGTTACCCGTAGCTACAACCATTGGAATGCCTGCTTTTCTTAATGCTCTAATAGCTTGCCAATATTTCTCACCTACAAGACCTGTTCCTGTAAAGCCAGATGATATCGAAACAACATCGACATTGTGTTTGATCGAATCTTCAATAGCATGAAACATTGTTTCATCTCCTGCGAAGCCAGATCCTGCGTCAGAGTACATTTTATAAGAGAAAATCTGTGCATTAGGAGCAATTCCATCTATTCCGTTAAAGTTTTTAATATCTTTTTCAGTATCATTTCCCGCAAGAATCCCTGCAATATGCATCCCATGTGGATCAAAATAATCGCTTCCATCATCAGCTTTTTCTACAGTAATTTTACCACCATTATAATAATTGAAAGCATGAGGGATTTTATCACTCAACCAGAAATTTTTATCAGTACCTTTTAAGTCTTCTTTTTTAAATCTCATTGAGTCTTTAGCATCATCATCAATCCTCATGGCCTTATGCCTATAATCCGTTCCCGTATCGATATTTGAAATGACCATACCTCTACCATCAAAGTTTTTCCCAAATGGTGCATTGATAGATTTTAGGTAATCGATTGCCTCTTCAACTCCAATTTCTTTTCTAGCATGATTCATCATAGGTTGGACTTTTTGTGACCTTTCAACCGATGAAATACCTTCTATTAGTTTAATTATGTCCAGAGTATCTTTGGTTGTTTCAATAGCGCTACCGTTAAAAATTCTATCATAAGTATATAAAACTTTTGTATTCTTAAGATTTGATAGTTCCTTGATTGCTTTTTCTCCAGATTCTTTATCTTTAAATTCAGCAATATAGACAAGTTTATCCTCTTTTTTGGGACTTTCTGGGTCTTTACTTGCAGACGAGTCCGCTTTATCTCCTTGGGATTGATTGGAATTTTCTTCTTTGATTTTTGCTTCTTCATTGCTAGTGTTATTGTCTATC
>NZ_LSIW01000136.1:0-474 GCF_001556435.1 Streptococcus sp. CCH5-D3 | reverse complement strand
CTGATTCAGGGAGATTTGGTTTATCCGCTGGCTTAGCAACCGGTTTAACTTCTGGTTTAGTTTCTGTCGCTTTAACTGTTGCAATATCAACGTAACGACGGGCACCGCTTGCTGTTACATATGAAAGCCATTGATGACCATCGGCTGTCAAAACCTTATCGTAGTTAACGCTCATACCTTTGTCATAGTAGGCCAACTCTGGGCTTGAAACTTTGGCTTCCGCCTTGATTGACGCACGACCTGTGAAGGTATAAGTTCCTGTCGCTGGAAGGTTGATAGCACCTGTAGTGGCTGGTTTGCTGCTAGCAGCATAATCGCCACCTTCGATACCGAAGTATTCTTCCAAACTCAAGCCTGAATCGTGAATATCTTTAGCTTCTTTCCCCACATAGCGGATGTGCCACGCTTCTGGCATGTAACCGGTTGAAGCTTCTTTACCTGCTTGGAAACGCACGATAAAGCCATAGTTATGTG
>NZ_LSIW01000135.1:0-313 GCF_001556435.1 Streptococcus sp. CCH5-D3 | reverse complement strand
AGCGTTAACTACGACAAGGTTTTGACAGCCGATGGTCGTCAATGGCTTTCATACGTGACAACAAGTGGTGCTCGTCGTTACGTTGACATTGCAGCAGCTAAGGCAGAGTCTAAGCCAGCAAGTCAACCAGAAGTTAAACCGGTTGCTAAACCAGCGGATAAACCAAGTCTGCCAGAATCAGGCACTTATACCTTCACAGGTCGTGCGTCAATTAAGGCAGAAGCTAAGGTTTCAAGCCCAGAGTTGGCCTACTATGATAAGGGTATGAGCGTTAACTACGACAAGGTTTTGACAGCCGATGGTCGTCAATGGC
>NZ_LSIW01000134.1:0-333 GCF_001556435.1 Streptococcus sp. CCH5-D3 | reverse complement strand
TTAAACACGATGGAACAGCTAAAGTTCTTATCGCGACTGTAGGCGACATTGCGGACAAAGAATTTAACAACCGTGTCACTCCTCCAGAAGAACCTAAGTTCCAGCCAGAGAAATATGTTGTTTCTGAAGAGAAATTCGATATCACTGGTGATAAACTCGTTGATGATGATAAAGAGTTGGCAGACAAGTACGCAGATACCAATGCGAACCCATATGCGGACGATGCCTCAAACAACGAAAAACAAAACTTGAACACTAAGACTGTGAAACGTGGCGACAAGTTGGTTTACCAAGTATGGTTGGATACAACTAAATTCGACGCAGCTAACAAGG